>JBFRWF010000377.1:0-12338 GCA_051439465.1 Xenococcaceae cyanobacterium
TCCGAATGCTTCGCCCTGCTCCCACCGATTCCAGGGATAAATCATCGAACTCTACAAAAATTATATATCCGAATGCTTCGCCCTGCTCCCACCGATTCCAGGGATAAATCATCGAACTCTACCAAAAATTATATATCCGAATGGTTCACCCTGCTCCCACCGATTCCGGGGATAAATCATCGAACTCTACCAAAAATTATATATCCGAATGGTTCGCCCTGCTCCCACCGATTCCGGGGATAAATCATCGAACTCTACAAAAATTATATATCCGAATGCTTCACCCTGCTCCCACCGATAACTAAACTCCAGTTTTTAAACACAAAAATGAAAAAGCGCCTGGGAGTCTGACCGTGTTTCGACCCCAAGCGCTTTTTCAACTTGCTCCTCACACACAAGACCAATATATGAAATCCTGACTGGTGATAAAGTCAGAGTAGGACACTTATAATTCTGGCATACAGAAGGCGATCGCTAGTCACGACCTATGGTTATGAATTTTTCAAATACCTTCTAAGGGTCTATTGCCCGCACGTACTGGCGGCAGAATGCCAGCACCTCGGTTAGGTGCGAGGTTTGCTGGGGATAGGCAACCCTAGGTCTGGCAATGACAATTAAGGGAATACCCAACTCTGCTGCTACAGACTGCTTCACCTCCTCTCCCCCTGCTTTACCAGAAGCCTTAGTCACCACCAGAGAAATCTGCCATTGACGCCATAAGGCTTTTTCTAAT
This sequence comes from Xenococcaceae cyanobacterium, assembly GCA_051439465.1. Taxonomy (GTDB): domain Bacteria; phylum Cyanobacteriota; class Cyanobacteriia; order Cyanobacteriales; family JBFRWF01; genus JBFRWF01. The sequence continues at coordinate 734 of JBFRWF010000377.1, forward strand.
TCGCCACTAATGGGAGGACGAAGGGCAATCAGTCGATCTGGGGTAAATCCAGCATTAATAGCAACTTCTAAAGAACTTACAGCAGGAAGAAGGCGGGCAAAAAGGGTGCAGCGGTTTTGCCAGGGTTGGAACAAAGGCAAGGCTTTGTAGCCAATGGTTAGGAGTACCCGCTCTCCCAGGAGATAATCGCCTTTTAAAAGGGTATCGAAGCTATCTAACTCAATGACCGATTTAAAGGATGAGGGATGAGAGATAAAGGATGACAAAGCACTTAATTCATCCTTTTGGCTAAATCCGCCCCTACCTCCGGAATCCCTACAAATGCTTGGGCGTTCGTAACGCAGATAGGGGATTTGCCTGGAGGTAGCAGCGGCGATCGCCCCCTGAGAAATTGCCACCGCATAGGGATGGGAGGCATCCACCACCGCTGCAATTTGCTCCTGGGAGCAAAACATACCCATCTGGGCGCAGTCTATCCGTCCCACCCGCAACCTCAACTCAGGACTTTGAGGGTAGAGTGCTTGTGCTGCCATTGTCGCGACGGTAATTGTACAAGGCAATCCCTCCGCAGCGATCGCCTCAGCAATCCTGGCACTTTCACTCGTCCCTCCAATCAGCCAGATACGTTCCCCCATCTCAAATTACCTTCAGAAATTGAAGGGATATATATCAAGGGATAGGACTTACGGAGAATCTTTGCCTTTCAGCGCCTTCTGGAAGTTCTTGCGATAGGATCTATTAGCAATCAGTAAAGCTGGCCACAACAGGGTTAAGACGATCCGATTCGGTAAGCTGGGGCTAAAGTTTGTCTGTTTGAACCCTGTCCAAAATTTCCAGATTCCCCAGATATAACCCACCAGCAGGACAATCCCTATCAATTTAATCATGCAAACAACCCCCAATCAACAAATTTAGCTAAACTGGCGAGAAGCCCCACGTCCTAATTAATTAAAAAAATAACGTCGAGCGCAAGCGCTAAAGTAACGAGACACTAAGGCGTCGGACAGAGGCTTCCCGAAGAAGCCCACACTGTACCCGAATCTGAGATTCGGGTCAGTGTGCGGAGCTGTCACTTCCACCTTCATCCTGTAAAGCAAGTCACAGCATTGAGATGCTGACACGACTTTTGAGTCAGCGTTTCCAGAATGTTAGAATTCCCACAGACTGTACTTTAGAACATTTTCTCTAATGTAACCCGCTTGAAAAGCTTTTAGACTTCTTGACGATCTTTAAAAAATTGACCCATGACGACAAAAGGCTGAACTTTAAAGAGAATATAAAGAAAAGGGGAAGGTAAATCTTTCCCGAAGAGCGAGCAAATAGGCAAGGAGGACTTATGCGCGCAGTGCTGATGGCTGGTGGTTCTGGAACTAGGCTACGGCCCCTGACTTGCGATCTGCCCAAACCCATGGTGCCGGTTTTGAATAGACCGATTGCAGAACACATTATTAACCTGCTCAAGCGGCACCAAATCAAAGAGGTAATTGCGACACTCCACTACCTCCCAGACGTGATGCGAGACTACTTTCAAGATGGGAGTGACTTTGGTGTCGAGATGACCTATGCTGTTGAGGATGACCAACCCCTAGGCACCGCTGGCTGCGTCAAAAATATTGCCGAGTTATTAGATGACACCTTCTTGGTAATTAGCGGCGATAGTATCACCGACTTTGATTTGCAGGCTGCAATAGAGTTTCACAAGCAAAAGCACTCAAAAGCTACCTTGATTTTGACCCGCGTTCCCAATCCCATAGAATTTGGGGTGGTGATTACCGACGAAGAGCAGCGTATTTGCCGTTTTCTGGAAAAACCTTCCACCAGTGAAATCTTTTCCGATACAGTCAACACGGGTACTTACATCCTCGAACCGGAAGTGTTGAAATATTTACCAGTGAATGAGGAATGTGACTTTTCCCAAGACCTATTCCCCTTACTGCTGGAGCGGGAAGAACCGATGTACGGCTACATTGCCGAGGGATACTGGTGTGATGTCGGTCATCTGGATGTTTACCGGGAAGCTCAATACGATGCCTTGCAAGCCAAGGTAAAAATAGACTTTGCCTACGAAGAAAAAAACCCCGGAATGTGGGTCGGGCAAAATACTCACATTGACTCTAGTGCCAAGATTGAAGCACCAGCGCTTATTGGTAGCAACTGCCGCATTGGTCCGCGGGTCAATATTGAAGCCGGAACTGTGATTGGCGATAATGTCACCATTGGTGCAGAAGCAGACCTGAAGCGTCCGATTATTTGGAATGGGGCGATGATTGGTGATGAAGCCCATTTAAGTGCCTGTGTGATTGCTAGAGGTACCCGCGTAGACCGTCGTGCTCAGGTCTTAGAAGGAGTTGTGATCGGTCCTCTTTCTACGGTGGGAGAAGAAGCACAAATTAGTCCTGGCGTGCGGGTTTGGCCGAGTAAAAGGATTGAACCGGGAGCAATTTTGAATATCAACCTGATCTGGGGGAACACTGCTCAACGCAATCTCTTTGGTCAGCGAGGGGTTTCTGGACTGGCTAACATCGATATTACCCCAGAGTTTGCGGTCAAGCTGGGAGCTTCTTATGGCTCGACCTTAAAACCCGGTTCTATGGTGACGGTTTCCCGCGATCAGCGGAATGTCTCTCGCATGGTGACCCGCTCTTTGGTTGCGGGTTTGATGTCGGTTGGGGTGGATATTCAGAACATAGAAGCAACGGCAATTCCTATCGCCCGCACTATGGCACCCACCCTGGGGGTGGCTGGGGGAATTCACGTGCGGATGCATCCTGACCGACCGGATTACATTTTGATTGAATTCTTTAACAAGCAGGGCATTAATATCTCGAAAGCAAAAGAAAAGAAAATTGAAGGGGCTTATTTTAAAGAAGACCTGCGGCGGGTACCAATTCAGGACATTGGCAATATGTCCTCTCCGTCTGGTGTGCTTGATACTTACAGCAGAAGTTTTGAAACCCATCTCAATGTGGAAGCGATTCGCAATAGCAACTCGAAAATTGTGATTGACTATGTCTATGCTGTCTCTGGAGCGGTTTTGCCGCAACTGTTAGCAAAGTTTGATTGTGATGCTGTTGTTCTCAATGCCAGTTTGCATCAAACATCTCTCTCGACAGAAGAGCGGGAGACTTTGCTCAATCAGCTAGGTCAGGTAGTAGAAGCTCTCAAGGCCAATCTGGGGGTGCAGGTGTCGGCCAATGGAGAGCAGTTTATTTTGGTCGATGAATCCGGTTTGCCGATTCGCGGTGAACTGTTGACGGCGCTGATGGTGAACGCGATTCTGACTGCTCATCCGAGAAGCACGGTTGTGGTTCCGGTGCATACTTCCAGTGCAGTGGAACAAATTGTTCGCCGCCATGATGGGAGGGTGATTCGGACGAAGGCAAATCCTACGGCATTGATGGAGGCATCTCAGACTAATCCCAATGTAGTATTGGGGGGAAGTGGTGAGATGGGCTTCATTTTCCCCCAACTGCATCCCGGCTTTGATGCTATGTTCAGTATCGCCAAGCTGATTGAAATGCTGACTATACAGGAGCGATCGCTTGCCCAGATTCGTTCCGAACTCCCCCGTGTTTGCCACAAGTCTTACACAATGCGCTGTCCCTGGAAGGTTAAGGGAGCTTTGATGCGTCATCTGGTCGAAAGTCACCCCACGGAAAACCTGGAGTTGATTGATGGGGTGAAGGTAATTGACCTTCAAAGTGATAATTGGGTATTAATATTGCCTGATGCCGGAGAACCGCTGGTACATATTTTTGCTAACAGCGAAGACCGAGGTTGGGTGGATCAATCTCTGAAAAACTATCGCCAGCGCGTTCAGGAATTTATTGACCAAGATCAGGGGGTAGAGGTAGTGAGGGTTTAACACTCCCCAAGGGAAGCTGGAAGCCCCGACCTCAACCGTTAGGAAAAAGGGAACTTCGGATCAGGGAACAGGAAACGGGGAACGGGGAACGTGACTACTATAGCAGTTCTATAAAGGGTTGTGAATCAAACTCGATGTGAGATTTGCCTAGGTTTTTAGAAGCGGTAGTTCAGTTAGTACAATTGTTCTATGATGGATCAAGCTGATGACAGTAGAGGGTTAGGAGTATTGTTAGATGAATAGCTGCATTTTAATGGCTAAGATTGTTCGCAGTCCGGAACTGCGTTACACTCAGGATAACCAAATTCCCATCGTTCAAATGTTGGTAGAGTTTGATGGACTGCGGCCTGAAGACCCACCAGGAACCTTAAAGGTCGTTGTCTGGGGCGATATGGCTAGGGAAATTGAGCCACAATATTCCAAGGGCGATCGCCTGATTATTCAAGGTCGCCTAGAGATGAACACGATTGATCGACAAGAGGGGTTCAAAGAAAAACGAGCTGAATTGATCGCTTCTCGCATTCATTCACTCGACGGTAGCAAGGATCATTCTGCGTCCTCATCACGACAAGTCTCTACTCCCCGTCCAGATAATGTTGTTTCTATGGATTCATTTAAGCCAACAACACAAGAATCCGAGGGAACAAATGTAGAAGCTTCTCTCAATTCCCAGACGATTGAAACCGAAACAGTGCCAATCACAACTGCTCCCAACCCAGCAGAGCAAGATTTGGATGATATTCCTTTTTAACTGAGATTGGTAATTGGTAATGGGTAATTGGTAAAAATTTTTCCCATTACCCATTACCCATTTCCAGACAGGAGCCTGGGGATTGGGAATTGGTTTGATCTTTGAGCCAGGAAGATGAACTGGGAATTAGCGGTTCAACCTTAGCAGTAAATCCAGCATTCTTGAGAGATTCAACTGCTGCTGGAGCATCTTGTACCCAAAATTTCTGTCCGAAGCGGACAAATTGACGGTGTGTTCCCGTGCCAATAATCGCCACCACTGGCACTTTTGCCTTGTTTCTGTCTCCCGATTGTTTCTGCAAAATCACTTTGAGATTCTTTTGCTCTGACTCGTTTGTTGCTTTCTCTGGTGTAAGTTCCACCATTACCATTCTCACCATTTCTACAATTTCAGCATCTTCTACAATTAGCTGAATTTTATCTCCTCGACGGTCTGCTCTTCCCCAGATAATTAGACTAGCATCTTCACTGAGTACTTTCTTAATCTGTTCGTAAGTCTTGGAAAATACGACCCCCTCTGCTTGACCTGAGATATCTTCCATTTGTATAAATGCCATCGGCATGCCGTTTTTATCGATATGTGTCTTAATAGAGCTCAACATCACAATGGCACTAACTTTTTTTCTCGACTTTTGTTCAGCTAATTCACTCAGATTAATGGGAGACAAAACTCGGACAGCGTCTTGCATTAACTTGAGGGGATGCTCAGAAACATAGAAGCCTAGATATTCTTTTTCTAGCTTCAGCTTCTTTGGCAATGAGAAATTCGGAGCTGGTGGGGCGCTAGGTGCGTGTTCAAAACCTGTACCGCCTTCATCTCGATCCGTGTCGCTCATCATATCAAAAATATTCATTTGACCGCTTTCTTTATCTTTGGCACGGCTTTGTGCCCAGCTAATCACTAGATTGAGGTCATTAATTAATTGGTTGCGGTTAGATTGGATAGAATCAAATGCGCCGCAGTAAATCAGAGTTTCTAAGGTGCGGCGGTTAACAACACGCAAATCAACGCGGGCGCAAAAATCTGCCAAAGATTGAAATTTTCCTCCCGCCTTTTTTCTGGCTTCTAGAATATTTTTAATTGCGCCCTGTCCTAAAGTCCGCACTGCTGACAAGCCAAAGAGAATCTTTTTGTCTACTGGCGTAAAATCCTCCTGAGAGCGATTGATATCGGGTTGTTCTACCTTTATCCCCATTTTTAGGCAACTTTCCCGGTATTTTTCTATTTTCTCCTGACTGTCACTGCTAGCAGTCAGCAAAGCGGTCATGTATTCAACGGGATAATTGGCTTTTAAGTAAGCTGTTTGATAAGTGATATAAGCATAAGCGGTAGAGTGGGATTTGTTGAAGCAATTAGAGGCTACTAACCCATTGGCTAAGAGGAAATTATGGTCTTTTTCCACGCCAATGTCATAGACTGGCTGTGTACCTAGGGATTTGCGACTGATTATTTTAACCATTGTTATTTGCTTATAAAGTTAAGTTTTACTCAGTTTTGTTGACAAAATCTCGGATGTAATATAGTAAATGATTGTTTGCAAATCCTTGAATCTGGTCTAGCTTCAAGAGAAAATCTTTTGCTGACTGCCTTAAGATACAAATAAATTCATTTATATTACTAACAACGATAGCTTGATTTTGGTAGGATATTTTTATCCTTCCCTTTGAAGGTTCAAATATAAGTGGATCGGATTCCTCCACAAGGTCAACAGTTATACTATTCCCTGCCTGTACTCTTTGTATTCCCGTAATAAAGGCATAAAACCAGGAATCCAAATAGGTACATTCCTCCCTTAAAGTTCTCTGTTCATCTTTTAAAGTAATGTTCCCAAGTGGATCTATTGGATCGAGTCCTTCTTCTTCATCGAGATTCCACTCAATTTTCATTTCTTTTTCTTCTAATATGTACGAAACGAAGAGCACCGAGGGTATTAAGAATTACTCTAACTCGGACTTGTTGAATACCTATGGTAACATCTTGCTCGAAGACTTGCCTACCAGCGGGAGTGCTGAAACACATACCTCTTCAGGTTTGGATTAGGCTACGCCGCTCTTCGAGAACGTTGCCTCAACCCAACCTACTATGACTTAAGCGGAATGGACGCTTTGAGGAAGCGATCGCTCAGGCTTACAGTCAACACTTGAGTACTTGGTGGTGGTGACGCGCATACTACGAACTACAAATGGCAGCGATCGCTCCAGATATCAAGCTATACTTGTAGTCAACAGAATTAAACTGAAGAGAGGCTTTGTATAATGGAGTGGTTGGTTGCCTGGGGAGTAGCGAACGCTTTTGGGTTCGCTTTTAAAGATGTTCTGCTCAAACTGGCACAGGGTGCTTTGGAAGATTATGTTAAAGATTTTTTTAAAGAGAGCATCGAAAGTTTAGTAGATTTAGCCAAAGAAAAACCTTTAAAACAAGCTTTTGGACAAGCACATGCAGAATTTTTGCAATTAGTGCAGCAAGAACTTGAAGATGCAGGACTTGAAAAGGAAGAAATCGATAGCTATAAAGAAATATTGTCTGACTTATGTCGTCATAAATCAATTTTAGAAGCTCTCGGTAAGCCCATGGAGAAAGAGCTAGTAATTGCTGAAATCTCCAGTCAGTTCCTAGATGTTGAAACATTGGCAAAAATCTGGAAGGAACTCATTGACAATAATCCAGATAAGCCTAACTTTAAAGCTTTACCCGATGAATTTGACTGGCAAAGGGTTGGCAAGCGATATGTCAGAAAAGTTCGAGGAATTGTGGCAGCAGATGAATCTGAAAAGCTGCGGGAACTTGTTAATGCAGAAAGATTGCGAGAAATTCAAGATATTATTCGTCAAGGTACTCCCATTTTACCAAATTTCAACCTTAGTGATTATCAAGAAAGGCTGAAGGAAGCATATAGCCAACTGAACTTGGATCCTTTAGCTCTCAATGGTTGGGAAAACCCAATGCTGTTATGGGATATGTTTAAGCCTCAAAATGTATGCGAACAAAGGACTTTAACATCAAATACTATATCAATTTTGGATTTAATTAATAATAGAGAACAATATAAATATACAGTTATTCTGGGCGATCCTGGTTCTGGGAAGTCTACTTTAACCCGCTATAAAGCACTACAATGGGCAGAAAATAATATTAGCGAGCTGCCTTTATTAGAATTTCCCTTATTAATTGAGCTTCGCAACTATATTACTAATCCAAGTACGTCAGGCAATTTTTTGGAGTATTTTGAGAGAGGTTCTGGAGTGCGTGGCGGTAGGCTCAATAAATATGATCTCCATGACTGGCTCACCAATCATCAATCGATTGTTATGTTTGATGGATTGGATGAAGTGCTTAATCCTGGGGAACGAGAAGATGTAGTCATTAATATTGTTAATTTTAAAAATACTTATCCAAAGGCACGAATTTTAATTACTTCTCGTGTGATTGGCTATGAGCAGCAGCGACAGGAATTAGAAAATGCAAATTTTCGTCATTTCAGGCTGCAAGATTTTGATGAAGAGCAAATTCGCGATTTTATTACTAAATGGCATGAATTAGCATTTAAGAATATAACAGATAGGGATCAGAAGCGCGATCGCCTACAAAATTCAATTGACAATTTCTCAGCTTTTCGAGAACTCGCGGGAAATCCTTTGCTGTTAACAATGATGGCGATTCTCAATCGACATGAAGAATTACCTAGGGATCGAGCAACGCTTTATAAAGATGCCTCTCAAGTATTATTACAAAAATGGGAAGCATCTAAATATCTATCACCATATGAGCGACAAGATCCTGAAGTAATAGCTTATCTTAACTATCAAAATACCTATAAAGATAAGATGGCAATGTTGCGTAAAGTTGCTCACAGTATGCAAGTTGATGCTAAGCAGAAAGAGAATAAGTTAGTTATTGATGAAGATGCTTTAGAAATAATTTTAGCGAGTTATTTAGCGGAGGAAAAAATAATTATTAATAGATCGAGAATCTTTGCCAGGGCTTTAATGGAAGATCTCACAAGTCGCAGCTTTATTTTATGCTTTGTAGGAGGCAGTTATTACGGATTTGTCCATAAGACTTTCTTAGAGTATTTCTGTGCCTCATATTTCGCCGACAAATTTGAGACCAAAAGAGAGCTATCAATAAAAGAACTCAAGGAAAATCTTTTTGCTACTCATTGGCAAGATGACAATTGGCATGAAGTACTGAGTTTGATTGTCAGTATGCTGGATGAAAAGTGGGGAGGACAACTGCTTGATTGTTTAATTGTACAAAAGGGTGAGAAGAATAGCTTCGAGAATTTATTTTTAGCTTTCTGTTGTCTGTCAGATATCAGGCATCCTCTCAAAATTCAACCAACAATCACCAAATTATACAATAAACTAAAAAATATAGCGGAAGGGAAAGTAGAGATGAGTGATGGGATTAAAACACAGGCGGAAGAAGCTATTCCCCAATTGGAGGGATGGATAACTTAGAAATGCTGGGGAGGAATCAGTCATGATAGACTGGTTATTTGAATGGGGAGTCGCTAACGTCATTGGGTTCGTCTTCAAAGAGGTATTGACCGACCTAGCAAAAGATGCAGCCAGAGATTTTGTCAAAGGCTTCTTCAAAGACAACCTCAATGGTGATTTAAAATTAGCTGACAAAAAAAATTTACAAGTAGTTGCGGGTCAAGGAATAACCGAGTTTTTGAAACTCGTGCAACAGGAGTTGGAAGATGCTGACTTGGATGAGGGGGAGTTGCAGCAGTACATTCAACCCTTCAGTCAGTTTATTAAAGATAAGACAGTTCAAAAGATATTAGGAAGTCCATTCACATCAGATAACCAGCTTGTAGATGCAAAAAAACTCGCTAAAACTTGGGATTACCTTAACTTGTTATCTCTCCCGGATGACTTTGACTGGGAAATCGTTTATAAGCGCTATCTCAGAAAGGTTAAAGCTATACTTCAGGAGTCGTCTGAGTTGCAGGCAATTCTGGGTTCAGTAACTCAAGAAAATACGGCAAATGGAACAATAACAACTGGGGGAAGTTATGACTTACTGAAATATCAGAAAGCTATCCAAGAGCAATATGGCAATCTGCGGCTAGATAGCTTGGATACCAGTGGTGCTGCTTATGACGAACTGAGGTTATGGCGCATTTTTGTCCCGCAGAATGTCCGGGAAGTTCAGGAGTTTTTGCCACAGGTTTACGAAATTCCCAAGGAGTATCAAAAACTGCTGAGAAAAAGTGGTCAACTAGAGGAAGAAGAATTATCCCTCAAGGAGTTGAGAGAGTACAGAGAAGTTTATGAGCGACAGCCAATTGGCTTGGTTTTAGATGTTGTTGCCGAGAACAAGTATAAATATTTGGTTATTTTGGGAGATCCGGGTTCCGGTAAGTCCACTTTGTTGCAATATCTGGCGCTAAAATGGGCAGAATCACCGTTTGAAGAACTGCCTTTGCAGCCAATTGCTTTGCTGATTGAGTTGCGCACTTATATTCGAGAACGCGACTCTGGAAGGTGCCATAGTTTTCTGGAGTTTTTCCAGTCTGAAAGTAGCATTATTTCTCACCTCAACCAAGAGCAACTCCAGAAACGGCTAAAAGCTGGCGATGCTACTGTCATGTTTGATGGTTTGGATGAGGTATTCGATCCGGGTAAGCGAGAGGAAGTGATTACAGAGATTATTGGCTTTACCCAAGATTATCCTAATGTGCGGGTAGTGATCACTTCTCGCGTGATTGGCTACAAGCAGAAAAGGTTGCGAGAGGCGGAGTTTGTTCACTTCATGCTGCAAGATTTAGATCCAGCACAAGTGGATGATTTTATCAACCGCTGGCACGATTTAACTTTCTACGATCGGGTAGATAAGGTTAGAAAACGAGAGCGACTGAAAAAAGCGATCGCGGAGTCAGCGGCTATTCGGGAACTGTCAGGAAATCCGCTGTTGCTGACGATGATGGCGATTCTAAATCGCAACCAGGAATTGCCCAGAGATCGTTCGGAACTCTATAACCAATCTTCACGGGTACTGCTTCATCAATGGGATATAGAACGAGCTTTATACGATGCTAGGTTAGATCCTATAAGCCTGGATTACAAAGATAAGCAAGCGATGCTGCGTCAGGTTGCTTATTTTATGCAGGCGAATACTCAGGGTTTGGCTGGGAATTCGATTACTGCTGCTGATTTAGAGAGGATTCTGACTGACTATCTCAAAACTATTCAAACTCTTCAAGGCAATAATCCTAGAGACATTGCCAGAGTGCTGATTGAACAACTGCGGACTCGCAACTTTATTTTGTGTTTCCTAGGTGCAGATTACTATGCTTTCGTGCATCGGACGTTTTTGGAATATTTCTGTGCTTGGGCGTTTGTCTGGCAGTTTGAGAAGAAACGAGCCATTGAACTAGAGGATTTGAAAATCAAGGTTTTTGGCAAACACTGGCAGGATGAATCTTGGCATGAGGTGCTGCAGCTGATTGCAGGGATGATTGATGCCAAGTTTGTCGGGGAAATTCTTGAGTTCTTAATTGAGCAAGATGGTGAAAAAGAAAAGTTTTTCAATCTGTTTCTGGCTGCTAAATGCCTTACAGAAGTGAGAAATCGCTCTGTAATCTTGGCAACGGCTACTAAACTACTTCAACTCCTCAAAGGCTTAACTAAATATGACCTCAATTACTATTACGAATCCTGGGATGATGAGGCACAGCTAGTTCGTGAAATTCGCACCAAAGCCGTTGCCGCAGTCGCAGCCACTTGGAAAGATGACCCGGATACCTTACCCTTCCTCAAAGGGCGCGCTCTGTCCGATGAGGATTGGCGTGTGCGACAAGCAGCAGTGCAGGAACTAGCTAGAGGATGGAAGGATGACCCGGATACCTTACCCTTCCTCAAAGGGCGCGCTCAGTCCGATGAGGATAGGTATGTGCGACAAGCAGCAGTGCAGGAACTAGCTAGAGGATGGAAGGATGACCCGGATACCTTACCCTTCCTCAAAGGGCGCGCTCAGTC
>JBFRWF010000378.1:0-33210 GCA_051439465.1 Xenococcaceae cyanobacterium
TAACATCAAGGCCATGACCCGCAAAGCCAAAAAAGGCAGTAAGCGAAAGGGTCAGAAGACTGGGTTAAATCGATCGATCCTAGATGTAGGAATGGGAATGCTCACCTGGGCTATCGAGTATAAATTAACCGAGGCATCTGGATTGTTCATAGAAGTTCCTCCACAAAAGGTTAAGCCCAGTCAAACTTGCCCTAAATGCTATCACCAGGAGAAAAAAGAACTGAATGAGCGTGTACATTCTTGTTCTAAATGTGGCTATATCCAAGACAGAGATGTAGCTGCTGCCCAGGTGATGGTCAATTATGCGCTGGGGTTAGGAACTAGCCTCATTAGACGTGGAGCAGACAGCTCTACCTCGGCCCCCACTGATTGTGGCGGGTTTAGGCAACTGGCTGTGAGGAAACGTCAGAAGTCGCGCTCGAAAAAGAAGAGTGACGGGGACGAAACCCCGTCCTCAACGCAGTAGGGCGGGGTAGTTCATTAAAAAGTTATCCTGCGACGAGAGGGTTTTTTTGAGCCTTGTCCCCATTGCCGATGGACTAACTCTCGCACTCAAGCGTTGATCGAAAATCAGGGGAAATTCAATGTCAGAAGAACACCAAGAGCAGCCAACACCAGTCAACCGGATACCCCCAGAAACTGGCGTTGCACAATCAAGGGATGATTTGGATAAGGAGACAGGGAGACAGGGAGACGAGGAGACGGGGAGACAAGGTTTTAGAAAGAAAATCCAAAATCAAGAGCAATCTAGTGAGACTGCTCAGTCAACTGGGAACAGTCAATCTTTTTCTCAGGCTGAAACGATTGAATTGCTGCGAGGGACGATTCGGCGGCTTGAAGAAATTTTAGACAAACTGAAAGCAGAATCAGTAGAGAATTTGCTGCCAAAGGCTTCTGTTGAAACTCTGGTAGCTAGCACCTCCGAGTTAGCGGCTTCCCTAGAGAAGGCTGAGCTCCAGAGAGCAACACCAACTCCAGAGGTGACTCAAGAGGAGGCGATCGCTCCAACAGCTACCACAGCAATTGAGACTGATACTCCCTTACCTACCTCAGAAGTTCCCGAAGACACCGCCACAGCAACACCAGTTCCGGAGGTGACTGAAGAAATCATCCCAGTTGAAGAAGCTGAAGAAGAGTTGGTAGCCCAGCCAAGTTGGCTAGACAGGGTATTGGGCAGTTTTAGTAATCTGCAAGCCGGGTGGAATGGGATTTTAGAGAAAATCCGCTCTCTATTACCAGCATTTTTGAGTGAAAAGCTGTCTAATTGGGCTTTGATGGGTATTCTCACAGGGATTGTGGTGGTGCTGCTATTGACATCTGTGCTTCTCTTACCCCAGGAGTCAAGGGAGGTAGCACAGGAGGTTGAAACGCCACCAGAATTAAAAGCACCGGAGGAGCCGCAGCCTGTGGAAAATGCTCCTCCGCCTCAACCAGAGCTAACGCCAGAGCAAAGCTTGATTGCAGCAATTCAAAATCAAGTGGCTGAAATTACGAGTCAGTATGAAGAGGAGCTGATTCTGTCCATTGAAGCGAATTTCCTGGATAGTCGTTTGATAGTAACAGTGAGCGATGATTGGTACGAGCTCGGTGACTCCCAGCAGGATCAATTAGCGAACGAAATGCTGGATCGTTCTCGAAAATTGGATTTTCGCAGATTAGAAATCACCGCTTCAGAAGGCCCGCTGTTAGCTCGCAGCCCGGTGGTAGGAGAAAATATGGTGATTTTGCAACGCAATTCTATTTGAGGTTAGCTAACTATTTACCATGTTGAAAAATGTAACTAGCTAAAGAACTTATCGCGGGAGTTTTCTCTGGGACAAATCTGCTCCGTCCTATTAACAATGCAGGAATTCCAATCGCTCTAATAGCCTGTCGCCTTGACAGCATAGTGACTCCTGAATTGACCCATCAAACTTATGAAAATATTCAGCAATCTCCTAAAGCTTATATGACGATTAATGGTGCCAATCATTATGGCATCACCAATGTGGAGCAGCCAGCTTCCGGCCCTTTGGAAATCAATCAACCTACCTTGGTTCAAAACTTAGCAATAGAGACAATAGCTCGCCTCTGCGGCTTATTTTTGCGTGCCTATGCTCTAGATGAGCCGACAGCACTCGATTATTTGTCTATCAGTGGTGATTCCCTGGATGAAAATGTTAATGTGATTATTGAATAATAAGGCTATCCACTTAAGCCAGGACAGTAATAAAAGATAAAAGTCCCCTTTAATAACACTTTAAATCTGCATATTAATGATTTTTTAAATTATGTCTGATTTTGTCCTGATCTAGCCTGGATTATTCACGAGCAAAAAAACAAGGCTCAGAAAACAGAAAAGCAGAAATTTACATCCAGATTTTTCTGGGGTTTAAATTAGTGTGGACAAATCCTTGATCAACAGCAAAAAATTAAAATTCAGGCATCAAAAAGCCACTCAAACCTTCATTTCGACACACTAATCTTCTGAGGGCTGAGGTTTAAGAAAAAATTAGTTGACAGCCAGTGTCACTTTGAAAAGTAATCTATACTTAAATCAGAAATATCAGATTCTTTTAGTTTGAGAGGATAGGGGATTCCTTCTACCTCAACAGTTAGTAGCCATTTACCACTATTAAGCAGCTGAGGAGCTTCTGCCACGACACCCTGCATTTGGTATTTCGGGTGTTGGGAATTGGCGATCGCAACCACATCCCCCAGAGCATAATGGCAGGGTGGGGGTGTTGGTTTTGATTTGGGTTCGGGTTGATCTTTCCAAGGATGCCGTCCTGTGGCATTCTCTTCAACTTCAGCATCAGTTCGGACTTTCCTGATAGCCATATCCGGCGGCAACCCCCGCAGATACCAGCGATAAACTTTAGCCAGATAGATATCATTCCCATCCCATTCTTGAGCTATCTGAAGCTGCACCTCTTCTGGAACAAGCTTTTTCAGTCCTGGCAACCGCTTTGATGTGAATTCATCTCGCCCGGATTTGAGATTCATATAGTCTTTAAATCTGGCTTTAGAAGCAAGTTTTAGGATTCTGCCAACTGCTGGTTTAACTCCAGCGGGAATTTCCACAGCTGGTTTATGCTTAATCCCTCGGGCTTTATCAATACATTTATTAGCGGCTTCATCAGCCAGTTTATTTTGCTCCCGGGATATCCAGTCAAGAGTAATGTTCTCGAAGCTCCCGATTAAACTACGGGCTTTATTGCACAGAGCCCAGAGGCGATCACTCTTTATTTTCCAGAAGCCATTGACTTGATTAACTACCAGATTGCTGTCGCCTTTGACTTGTAGTTCCTTAATGCCAAGCTTTTTGGCTTTCTGGAGTCCAATAATCAGCGCTGTATATTCAGCCTCGTTATTGGTGCCAAAGTCTATGAACTTGCTGACTGTGTGACGCTTACCATCAGCCATGAGAATAACTGCTGCTCCGGCTGCTTTACCAGGATTGCCTCTAGAGGCACCATCAAAGAATAGGATGGGAATGTTGGTTGGTTTGATTGATTTTTTTTTCTTCTTCGTTGCCATTTTGCCTCTCCCTTACATAGAGTGATAAAAAAAACTTATGGCTGAAAACTGGCCTAAGTGACCTAAAATAGCTTGATGAAAGTTCCACAACCGAGTCCACACATAGGAAATGGGCATCATTGCAGTCCTTATGTGAAAATACGTAAATTTTAATCAGTAAAAACACGGAATTAAGTGTATAATTGCAGAAAATGTCAGTGTAAGCAATGGAGCAACTCCTATGTCTACGGAAACGATGATGTACCCTTTTCATCTTTCTCTCTACGTCAATAGCCTGGAAGAAGCTCGAAAGTTCTATGTGGAATTACTGGGTCTGGAATTGCGTAGAGCTTCCCAGAAGTCGATTCATGTTGACTTCTTCGGACATCAGCTAACCCTCAACTTGGATGAGGATTACGATTCAATCTCAATCCAGAAGCATAATGGAGTGGACGCACCTACTCCCCACTTCGGGGCTGTGTTGCCCCAATCTGTATGGCATAAATTGAGAAACAAGCTAATTGATAAGCATTTTCAATTTTACTATAAGCCTTATATGCGTTTCGAGAACACCAATCATGAACAAGAAGTGATGTTTATGAGAGATCCTTCTGGAAACTCAATAGAACTAAAGTACTACACTAAGACTAATAGCTGGGCATAACGTCATTGTCAAATGAAAGCTTTCTCAACAGTAGCATTTCTGATGAATGGTAATGATTGGAGGCGATCGCCCTGCCTCATGTCGTTGATGATGGGCGTTTATGGTTTAGCTCAACATTGATCCAACAAGAAAAATATAACTAGTGCAGGGGTGGCACAAATAAATCTGAGATACACTCTGTTTTTCTTGGTGTCATTAGCTCAAATTTCTGAAAGTCTTTGCTTTCATCATCCGGAGCTATTCTTCGTAGGACTTACACACTCAGCGAGATAAGCCACGGTAGAATGGTACTTCCAGCTTGTGGTAGAGTGACTTGGGGGTGCTCAAAACCTTGAAATCTAGTTCAGTGCGTAATTCCTACTTCGGTTGGTTTGGGGAAGGCGGGTAATTAGGTGGAGTGATCGCGGGTTGGTGGAAGTGTGGTGGAAATCTGGGTCTACAAACCTACTGTGTTCAAAATCAACTCTAAGCCTTACTGGGCAAAGATTTCGCTGATTTTTTTTTACAGTATAGCCTCTAAGCCTTGTCCAGTAAGGCTTGTGGGCGTTAGTTACACAGCAAGTTCGGAAGAGTCAGAAATCTTAGAAATGTAAGGCGTCCAGAACCTGCTCTATTTTTTTATCAGGTAGTATGTCCATTTCTGGAAAGACATCGATTCCCAAGGCCATTTTAAATCTGTAAAGCTGGATACCGGAGAGGATAAGCAGCAGGATAATCAACGCTATATATACAAGAGATAAATTCTGATGTATGCTAGTCATAGGGGGTAGATATTGGCTGAGAGCTGATATTTTTATGCTCCAAGATCCCTGGGGGTTTGCCCTCAGTAAAATCCCAGGATTAATCTAAACTCTCTCATCGGAGAGTGCGAGAGAATCCCTAAAAGAAATAGTCTCAAAAAGGAAGCGAGCGCGTTACCGGATAACAGGCAAATAAACGCAGCTAAATGAAGATATGTAAATTCTTATCTGGGGCATGACTGGGTAATTATTTCAGCCAATCAGCGCATTTTTCTTCAGCTATTTAGCTGAGGCATTATCCTTGAGAGTCAAGGGATAATTACTTCTAAAGAGCGTTTCAATATGATTATCCACCAATCCCTTTACTGTTTTCTGTTCCCTCGTCTCAACAAGCAATTTAAAAGCGTGACAGCTTACAGCTATTGCTCTTATTATGCAAACACTACGGTGCGATTACCGTAAACTAGCACCCGATTTTGTAGGTGCAAGCGAACCGCTCTGGCGAGAACAATTCGCTCTAAATCTTTGCCTTTACGAATCAAATCAGCAACATTATCTCGGTGGGTTATAGGCACCACATCTTGTTCGATAATTGGTCCTTCATCTAAATCTGAGGTGACATAGTGCGCTGTTGCTCCAATAATTTTAACGCCTCGTTTGTAAGCGCGTTCATAAGGATTTGCACCGGGAAAAGCAGGGAGAAAAGAATGGTGTATATTGATAATATTCGGAAATTGAGTGATAAATTCTTTGGTGAGAATTTGCATATATTTCGCTAAAACAACTAGGTCAATTTTGTATTTATTTAGCAGTTCTAATTGTTTTGCTTCCTGTTCAACTTTTGTCTCTTTGGTAATGGGAATGTGATAAAAGTCAATCCCAAACTGTTGCACTATATTTTTCAGATCGGGATGATTGCTGATAATTAGGGGAATCTCTGCTGGTATTTCTTTGGCTTGGTATCGCCAGAGTAGGTCTAAGAGACAATGGTCTTGCTTTGTAACCCAAATGGCAAGGCGGGGGATATTATCGGAAAAATAGAGTTGCCAGTCAGCTTCTAGTATTTTGGCGATCTCACTGAAAGCTGGGACAATTGCCTTGCGGGGAAGATAAAATCCGTTTAATTGCCACTCTATACGGGTGAGAAATAACCCAGCGGCAAGGTCGGTATGCTGATCTGCATTAATGATATTGCCGCCATTAGTGTAGATGAAGTTAGCGATTTTTGCTACCAGTCCCTTTTGATCTGGGCAAGATAATAGCAGGGTTATAGTTGAACTAGGCATATCGGTTTTAGGAAATTTTTCCGGAAAAAGGGGGTAATCAAGCCGGATTTGATATGAAGGTGAAGTATTGAAATTCCCTCCTGCCTTCTGCCTCCTACACCATAATCTCACTTTTCCGCGTTGCTCTCAATGCATCTAGGTTTCAAGGCTTCCCGTGAAAAGTCAGAGGGGGGAAGGGTAAAAGGGGAAAGGGGAAAGGCAAAATTTACTTTTCCCTTTCCTTTTTTCCCTTTTCCCAAATCATGCCACTTTCAAGACTTCCCGTGAAACGTTAGACGGGGAATATGCTGGAGCTTCTAAAAAATTGCTCTGGATAAAGTAAGAAAAGTAGGCACGGAGCAATTTGTGATCAATTGGAGGGCAGGCGATGGAAGTTCCCGCCAATCCAGCCAAAGTATTCCGGCAGTCAAATGGTCGGGAAACCAAAGCTGATGTTTCTAGATAGGATAGTTGGTTTTCAGATACCCATTCTGTAAACAGAAATAAAAGGGGACTCAGAGCATTTTCTGCTTGGGAACTAGCAGCCTTGAGCAGCTGTGCTTGCCACTGGTCATAGTCAGTCAACTGAATGGAGTAGCCCAATGCCCGGATCCCATTTACTAGCCGGTAAAAAGTTACAGGGTGAGGACTGACTAGGTGAAAAGCTTTGCCCAGAGATGCTGGCTGCCGCGACAAATCGATGATTGCTCGGCTGACATAGTCCACAGGAGTCAAGCTCATTTCTAAGTCTAAGTCGGGCGCACTGCTCAGTTGAATTAGTCCTTTGATAAGTCTGCAGACTAGGTCATTTGTTTGAGCAGCACCGGTTTGGCTATGGCCTGTAATCATGCCTGGTCTGTAGATACAAGTCGGAATACCTCTCGAACGAGCCGCGATCACCAACTTTTCCGCTACCCATTTACTCTGGGCATAGCCATCGGAAAGTCCTTCAGGATCGGCGAGTTCATCTTCTTCTAAAATTACAGGCATCTCCGCATAACGAGGGGATTGGAAGACATCGAGGGTAGAGATGAAATGAACGGGTTTGACTTTGATTTGGCTGGCTAATTTCAGAATTTCCTTAGTCCCAAACACATTAGCTGCCCGCAAGGCTGCATAGGGATAAATTAAATTAACGAACGCCCCATTGTGATAAATGAGGTCAATCTCAGTTGCTAACTTGCGAAACTGCTGCTCAGAAAGCCCTAAAAGGGGCTGGGATAAATCCCCAAGCACTGGAACAATTCGATTGTCTAGCTTTTCATCAGTCAGTAAATAGCGTTTCAGGTTTTTGCGGATCTTCTGCTTGCCTTCCTCGAGGCTGGAGGAACGGACTAAACAATAAATGCTGGCTTCGGTCTGCTGCAGGAGTTCGTGCAGTATAAAAGCGCCCAGAAAACCAGTCGCTCCTGTCAACAAGATCCGCTGGGACTCCATTACAGGGTAGATAGTCGGTTCTAAGACCGCATCCGCATGTAAATCCGTGACCTTCACGGTGCCAAGCTCTGGGGTGGAGTCAGAATCCTGGACAACTGCGATCGCCTGAGCCAATCCAGCTACCGTAGGAGCCTCAAACAGAGAATGCACAGGCAACTCCACCCCGAAGGTTTCTCGCACCTGGGACAGCAGCTGGGCGGTGAGAAGAGAATGTCCCCCCAGTTCAAAGAAGTTGTCATGAACACCCACTCGCTCAACCCTCAGAACCTTTGTCCACATCTGGGCTAACTGTTCTTCAGCTGGAGTCCGGGGAGCAACAAACGCTTCATCCAAAACAAGTCTGGCTTGATTAGGTGCTGGCAGGGCCCGACGATCTACCTTGCGGTTGGGCGTCAATGGCAGGACGTTTAGTATTACAAAGGTCGAGGGCACCATGTACTCAGGCAGTTTCTCCTTCAGAAAAGAGCGCAAGTGGGTGAGGGACAATCTCTGCGTTTCGATGATATACTCAATGCTCTGATGAATTTGAGCCTGCTGAGTCGGCGTGGTCTCGAACGCAATTCCTGCCGACTCCCTAAAATGCCAGACAACAGTTCCCCTCAGGCAAAGCTCGTCTCGAACTCCGGGCAGTTTCAGCCAGAGGCGGAGGCTTTGGTCTTCTTTCCAGATGTCTGCCTCATTCGCGACCAAACGGATACCGCCACGGCTGATATCTTGTGTGGTCAACTCCAGTATGCGACCTGACTCAAATTCCGCTAGGCAAGTGCTCTGTAGGGGCATTCGAGCTTCTGTACGGCGCAGGTCGTTCACCACGAATCCCTCGGTGTGAGCGATGTAGTTTATGCTCTGGCATACAAGAGCCTGCTCAGTCGGCGCGGTTCGGAATAGAATTCCGGCACGCTCCTGCCATCGCCAAACGAGGGTTCCTTCCAGCTCCAGCTCGTCTTGAACTCCGGGCAACTGTAGGCAGAGGCGGAGACTTTGGCCTTCTTTCCAGTCTGCTGGTATATTCTCCAGGCAGATGCCACTTGGGGAGATATCTACTGTGGTTAATCCGATCGCCGGATTACCTTCCCACTCAACCAGGCAATTGCTCTGTAGGGGTACGCGCTCCACGCTGATGTCGCTCACCAGATAGGCTACCAGGCGCTTGTCTCCGGGAATGTCTTCTCGAGCTACCACCACAGCTTCTCTGACAGCAGGGTGTTGGCTGAGGACTGCCTCAACTTCCCCCAGCTCAATGCGGAAGCCGCGAATTTTCACCTGATGGTCAACCCGCCCGATAAACTCGATGTTGCCGTCGGGCAGGTAACGCGCCAAGTCTCCGGTTCGATAGAGACGGGCTCCAGGTTCTTTGCTAAAGGGGTCAGGAATAAATTTTTCATCGTTCAGTTCAGGTCGGTTGAGGTAGCCCCGCGCCAGACCTACCCCACCAATAAGTAACTCCCCTGACTCTCCCACCGGAACTGGCTTAATAGGGTCATTCCTCTGGCGCCGATCGGGATCTACCAGATAGATTTGGGTATTCCCAATCGGTCGCCCAATGGAGACAGAGTTGTTCCCAAACTCTACCCGGTAAACCGCTGACCAGATGGTAGTCTCAGTGGGACCGTACATATTCCAAACAGAGGCGCTTCGCTCTTGGAGTTGATTCGCCAGGTCTCGGGTCATTGCTTCCCCACCACAGAGAATTTTGAGCTGTTGATTGCCCTGCCAGCCTGCTGCTAATAGCATTCGCCAAGTGGCGGGTGTTGCTTGCATGACGGTCGCGCCAGATTCAGCCAGGACTTTTGATAACTGAGCTGCGTCCGAGGCGACTTCCCGGCTGACCAACACGACGCGAGCCCCTACTGCTATTGGTAAGTAGAGTTCCAGAGCAGCAATATCGAAGGAGATGGTGGTAACGGCAAGCAAGACATCTTGATTGGTCAGTCCAGGAGCCTGGCTCATGGACGTTAGGAAATTGACAACCGCTCTATGGAGAATTTGCACTCCTTTGGGCTTACCCGTAGAACCGGATGTGTAGATGGTGTAGGCCAAGTTGTCTGGCGCGACTCCACTGTCTGGGTTTTCCTCGCTGTGTCGAGCAATTGTCTCCCAATCGGTATCCAGACACACTACCTCGGTTCGATGATGTGGCAGCCTCGCAAGCTGGTCCCGTTCAGTCAAAAGCACTGGCAACTGGGAATTTTCGATCATGAAAGCCAAGCGCTCTTGGGGGTAGGCGGGATCTAGGGGGACATAGGCTCCACCTGCTTTCAGAATGCCAAGCAGTCCAATCACCATTTCCAGCGATCGCTTCATGCAAATTCCCACCAGTACCTCGGGCCCCACCTGTAGCGCCTGCAAGTAGTGACCCAGTTGATTAGCTCTGCGGTTCAGTTCACGGTAAGTGAGCTGTTGTTCCTCAAAAATGACGGCGATGTCGTCCGGGGTGCGTTCTACCTGGGACTCAAATAACTGATGAATACATTTATTACTTAGATAATCAGGCTGCATTGGGCTTTCTCCTGCAATTAAATTACATCTAGATTTGCTCTATTCAAGCTGGAGATGTTTTATCCCACATTCCGCACGTCTATTTGTAATATACTAGTAATACGTTTTTCCTGGATAGCTGAGGGATTTTTTTTGCGTATGAATACATCGGTCTTTCAGTTTTTGTGTTTGCCAAACTACCTAAAAGTCGTAATCATTACGTATGACACGGTGAAGTGCATAATGTGGGTTTTAAGGAAAATAAACTATCAATTGTTAGTCTATCCTAATAATACATCCTCTGAACGTGGTTTGTAGCCGAGAAATCCCTTAATTTTTAGGTAAAATTAAGGTGAACTAAATAAGCTTTAATGTTAATAAATAGTAAATGTAAAGTTCAGGTGAACTAAATAAGCTTTAATGTAAACAAATAGTAAAGTCTTGGAGAGGCGAGGATAGTCCAGACTCCTCTCAAATAAGTGAAAGTTTGGGGTTAGAGTGACTCTAAAATTCGTAGGGGATCAACGCGAAAAAAGGGCTATGGAACGCAAACAAGCGATCCCCGCAACCGCACCTTTGGTGAACCTGAGTTTAACTCTGACTTTTCACGGGATCTTTTTTGACGAGGCGCGATCGCCCTACCCCCACATTCCCCAAGCCTAATTTTACCCTATGATAATCATTATGACAAGAATGAAGGATGAGGGATGAGAGATGACCCTTGTTCCATCCTCATCCTTCCATCCTCATTCTTCTCCAGTCTCCAGTAAATTTCACGTCTTAATTCGACTCAGTATCAACTTGCCTTTCAGCCATCAGCGCGGCCATTTCCTCAGGAGCTTGAGCCACTATTCGATTGCGGCTTTGTAAGAAGAAGTACAAAAGCGCCACAACCAAGGCAATGGAAATACCCCAAATACCAGGTCGGTAGTCAGCCACAGAGAAACAAGCAAACAGGGCAAAAATTGCTAATCCAGCCCCAACAAACGCACCTGGAAGCCCCAAGGGGCTAGTGTAGGCTCTTGGCAAATCAGGGCGACTGATCTTGAGCTTGATGTAGCTAAACATCACAATAATGTAGGAGATCAATGCCCCAAACACAGACATATTCAAAATCACTCCATCCACAGGGATTGTGCCTACCTTAAGACCTGAGCTAACCAGCATTACACAGCAAAACCCGATGGTCGCACCCAGAATTAATGCTTTGTAAGGGGTATAACTTTTACTAGTTACAGAAATCCAGCGCGGTATATACCCAGCACGGGAAAGGGCGAAAAGACTGCGCCCGTAGGCGAACATATTACCATGGAGGCTAGCAATCAAGCCACAAATCAGCGCGAATGTTGTCACAATGGTACTAGTGGAACCTTCACCAAAGAAAGCCTCCAACCCATCTCCCAGGGGTACACCTGTTTGACCAATCGCAGCAGCACCACCACCTATACCAGCGTTCAGCACCAGGGTTAAAACCGAAAGGCCAATCAGGGTGAACATACCTGATATCATTCCTGCAGGCATATTCCTAGGTACATCACGGGTTTCCTCAGCTGTCAGTGGGAGTTGCTCGATCGCCAGGTACAACCAGATGGCAAAGGGAACCGCTGCAAAAACACCGTGCCAGCCGTGAGGTAGCCAGTTTGCCGATTGTCCCGGATCGGCAGGAACGTTAAACAGCAGTTCCAGGTTAAAAACTCCCGACACCAGCATACTCACATAGAATATACCCAACACCATTATCGATATAAGAGTGAGCCAAAGACACACATTCAAACTCAGTGCCAGACTCCAACTATTGATCGTCACGAAAGTAACATAGGCAAACAGCCACACAAAGTAGACTGGCACAGCGGGAATCAAATTCTTGAGGTATTGGCTCAAGGCAAAAACTACTGCGGCATTGGCCAGTACATACTCAATGCTGACAGTTATACCAGTGACAAAGCCCCAAAATGGACCAAAGGCGCTGCGAGCAAAGGAGTAAAAGCCACCTGCATGGGGTAGTGCTACTGACAGTTCGGAAATGCTGTAGACCATACACAAATACATAACTGCCATCAGGAAGGTGGCAATTGCCATACCCCAGAAGCCACCCACCCATAGACCATAGTTCCAGCCGTAGAAATCACCGGAGATGACAGCGCCTACACCTAGAGCCCATAACAGTATGACACCAGCCTTGCCTCGCAGTTGTCGTCGCTCTAGATAATGATCGTCAACATTTCTATAGTTAACCAAACCTTTAGACTCTGATTGATACATCGCTTTTTTTTCTCCATCTTGCAAACTTAAATATTAGGAGTAATCAGGATCCCTATCCTATAGTTCCCTACAATTCCCCTAAAGCAACATTTTCCTTGGACATAGTTTATTTTTCACCTTCTACTTTGAACGTACCCACAGATGCTTGCAACTCCTGCGCTATCTCTACCGTTTGTTGGAGAGAATTAGAAACCTTGCCAGAGGAATTGGAAGTGCGTTCAGATACCTGGGCAATCTCTCCCATTAACTTCCTGACCACTTGAGACGTCTGTACCTGAGATACCGTTGCACTGGAAATAGATTGAAACAACTTGTCAATCTGGTGAGACCCCTCGACCATCTCCTCGAGACTCTGCTTGGTCTCTTCCACCAGGTGAGTTCCTTCCACCACCTGCGCAGTACCCAGTTCCATCGCGTGGACCACTTCACTGGTTCCTCGTTGAATGTTGGACACAATATTTTCAATTTCTCTGGTCGCTGCCGCTGACTGCTCTGCCAGTTCGCCAACTTCTTCCGCCACTACGGCAAAGCCTCGACCTTCTTCCCCCGCCCTAGCTGCTTCAATAGAGGCGTTGACTGCTAATAAGTTGGTTTTCAAGGCAATTTCGTTAATCAGTGAAACCACCTGGGAAATCTGTTGGGAAGATTCACCTAATCGCTTTACCTTCTTGGCTGTTTCTGCCACCGTTGAGCGCAACTGCAAGATACTTTCTACGGTGCGATCCATAGCGGCTCCTCCCGTCTGAGCCCTAGCCGAAGCAGCACGGGCAACTTCTGCTGCAATTCGAGCGTTATCGGCCACCTCTTGAATTGAGAGGGTCATTTCCTCCACTGAATTGAGGGTCTGGCTAATATCCGTTGCTTGTTTGAGCGCCTCATCTGCCAGTTGGCGAATTGCACCTTCGTTTTTTCCGACTGAAATGTTGACCTGAGAAGCTGCTTGTTTCACCTGGACGACAATCCCTCGCAGACTTTCAATGATGGAATTGAAAAAGTCTGCGACTATGCCTATTTCACCTCCGCTAATTTCAGCTCGCACCGTCAGATCACCACTGGCTGCCCCTTCCACATCATGCAGTAATTTGTTTAGCTCACGCTGAAGTGCTTCACTTTTTTGTCTTTGACGTACTTGTTCAGCGTCTTCGGCTTGCTGTTTAGCAATTTCAGCTGCTGCTTCGGCTTGCTGCTTAGCAATTTCAGCTTTTTCTGCTAGCAGTGTCTCTATCTGTTCAGACATCAGGTTGATGTTATAACCCAGGGTAGCAACTTCGTCTTGTCCTTCTACAACCAGGCGGGTATCCCACTCTCCTTGACCAATTTTTTCCACCGCATCTGCAGCAGCCAGAATCGGACCCGTAGCTCGTTCAGCTATATTCGTCGCTACTGCACCCACTAGCATGGCTGTTACTCCTGTTCCCAATAACAGCGTCAGGAGTAACTGTCTCTGAGGGGCAAAGACAAGGTTTGTACTATTGCCAACAACCATCTGCCAGTTGAGTTTATATTTCTCTGGCAGTATCTCAGAGGAAGCGTAAGCTAGAAGGTATTCCCTTCCCCCAACGTAATCCCGTGCGATCGCGCTCTCTTGCCCTTGTTTTTCCTCTACTTGAGCAAATAATTTGGGAAATTGCTTCTCCAGGGTTTGACCAATAGATTCTTGGTTCCCAGATGCGAAAATTGTGTTAGTAGAGTCGATTAGATAAAAATCTTTCCCCTCTTGAGAGTACTCATCAAATAGCTCTTTGACAGAAGTTATGGGGATGCGGGCGCGGAGGACGGCGATCGTTTTCCCTGTTGCCTTATCTTTGATTGGGGCAGCAATATAAAAATTGGAAATTCCCGAAGATTGAGATACTTGCGGTTCGCTGATAAACGGGCGATTCGTTTCCAGCACCGTCTGAAAATATTTTTGATTCCGGGGATTATCTAGGGGTTTACCCTGGGATTGAGCCAGCACATTACCCTGGCGATCAAACACGGCAATGCTGTCGTAGAAGCCGTAATCTTTGATATACAGATTGAGGGTCGCTTCTTTTTCCTGGCGAGTGAGTGTTGCTCGTATCTTCGAGTTAGTGAAGATATCGAGCTGAGCCAGCACTTGAATGTCGGCATAGCGCTCACCGACGAAGAGCGCTAATTTCTCTTCCAGGTCGACAACTTCAGTTGCTGCATTGTCAGTAATTTGCAGCTTAATTTCTTGGTTAGTAACAGAATAAGCAATTCCTCCAACTGCCAACACCGGAATGGCACCGATGGCGATTGCCATAACCGTTGCTTTGACTTGCAGACTGAGCTTTTGCCACCAACCGGCTTGCTGTCCTTGTCCCAAAGCCCCTTGAATCTCCGCTCTCTGCTGTTCATCAATGACCGACTCAGATAAGACGGTTTTCAAAGTATCTTCAGTGTTGATGTGCCTTGAATTTTTTTGAGGATTCATAAGTCAAGTAAATTAAACTAAAAAGTATTTGATAAGTTGACAACTCGAAAGAATCTCCCTCCTCCCTCCTCTCTCACCTCTCTGGAGTTTTCCCCCTCCTTCTTCGACCCAGGCTTTTCAAACACCGGCATGGTTCAATATGTAGAGTGGCAAGGTAAAACATAGGGGTGTTAGTCTGGGGAACTTTTAGAACTTTGTCCCCTCCGACCGTGTCTCCCCCTCTCCTGGGAGCTCCCCCTGCTCCCCCTGCTCCCCCTCTCTAGTTTTACCCTATTTTGAACCATGCCCAAACACTTTTTAAGGTGACCATTCTGGTTGACTGACAAATCTGGTGTGCCTACAGTTATATAGTTCCCAGAAATCATGCTACAGAAATCATGCTAAACTAAAAGTTCCAGCTTAACAAAAAGTTAAGATTCGAAATTTTCCGATAAAGCTCACTGAACAAGAGTTTCATTTTTTTTCAGTCAATCAGAGCGACTATCTTCTAAATCCTGAGCAAAATGCTTATCCAACAAATTCTGACCCTCATCTCCCAACTCCTTCAGCTTGAGCTGAATAAGCTTCATCGCCATTGGTGAGGGGTTAACGTGTCCATTTTCCCAGCGATTGACCGTGGGATAAACCACTCCCAACTCAGCAGCAAACTGCTCTTGAGTCAGTCCAATCTTAATGCGGAGATCGCGGATGAGCTTGCCGATTTGTGGTTGCTTCATTTCTTGAGTTTTGTTGAACGCCATCTATTATCATGAAAGAACTTCAAAGATAAGTAGTAGAACCAAATTAAAGTTAACTATTGAGAAAAGGGAACAGGGAACAGAAGGGGATTCAGTCTCTTCACAGTTCTCAACACATTAACATAATTTATGTCCAGGTGTTTAACTGTAATTTAGTAGATGATATATACTATTGAATATAACAACTCCTTCGAGCAGGAGTAAATTCGAGAAATCTCTGAAATTAACTGTGAAGGAAATTTAAAGCTAAGGCGATTTTGATTAAGTTGTCTTCATCATTGCGATTGTCTTCATTCTCTTCGTTGAACTGAAAAATGAAGAAAAAAGAAAAGAATGGATGGAACAGCGAAAGGCCTATAAAATGGTTTGTTGGATTGACTAAAGCTATCAAAGAGTTTTTCAAAAAGCAGGTTGAGGGGCTAACTATCTTTCAATTGCCTTCCTACTCCCCTGATTTTAATCCCATCGAATTCTTGTGAATCTTTATCTGTATGTCTATAGCTCCGGCAAGGTGCTTTAAGACACAGATAGCCAAAACTGATAGGTGGGGAAGTAGAGAGAACGCGCCTAGGGTGTTGATTTTGAAGCTTTTCAGCCGAGTTGAGTTCATACCAAATCCGTGCCTGCTCATCGTCGGCTATCTACAGTAGCATTAAGTAAAAACACAGAATAACAGTATAATAGCAGAGTCGGAAATGGAGCATATCCCTATGTTTACGGAAACGATGATGTATTCTTTTTATCTTTCTCTCTTCGTCAATAGCCTGGAAGAAGCTCGAAAGTTTTATGTAGAATTACTGGGTCTGGAATTGCGTAGGACTTAATAAAACTCAAGTACTACAGTCATTAGTAAAACTCCCGGCATACTAAGGACTAATGACTAAGGACTGAAGAGGTGCGGCTAAACCTTTTGATTAACTGTTGCAGGTTAAAGGCACAAGAGTTTACGAGGCTTGCTTTCACCAGAAACAACCCAAGAGCCTATTGCCCATTCCCCTTTCCCCATCCTTAGACATATAAATCAGATTGCTGGCCCGAATAATATTAAGGAATCTGGCGATGGAAACATTCGTAAATGATCTCAAGCAGAACCTTCGAGGAGAAGTGCGCTTTGGGGAAATAGATCGAGTCCTGTACAGCACCGATGCGAGCTTCTATCAAATCAAACCATTAGGTGTTGTCATACCTCTGTGCGAAGACGATATAATCGCGACCGTTGAACATACAAGAGCAGCTAAGCTACCAGTACTGCCTAGAGGAGGAGGTACTAGCCTAGCGGGTCAAACCGTAGGTGAAGCCGTAGTAATTGATTGCTCAAAATATATGAACCGAGTTCTTGAACTCAATCTAGAAGAGGGATGGGCTTGGGTAGAGCCGGGATTGGTACAGGATGCCTTCAAGGGATACCTACAGCCCCATGGCTTGCGCTTTGCTCCAGAGACTTCTACATCTAGCAGAGCAACTATAGGGGGAATGTGCGGCAATAACTCCGCTGGTCCTCGTTCTATTGTTTATGGAAAAACTATCGATCATATTCTAGCTTGTAAGGCAGTGCTGTCCGATGGCTCAGTAGCGACATTTGGTTCCGTATCAGAGGAGGAACTCAAGGCTAAATCTCGCGGAAGCAGTCTAGAGGCTCAGATATACCGCAAGATACCAAGGATTGTAGAGCAAAACCGAGAAGAAATTCTGGCTCGATATCCAAAGCTCTTGCGCAGGGTAAGCGGGTATAACCTAGATGCTTTGCTGTTCAACTACCCCAATCTATCCCCTATGCCAGATCCCGACAGCCGCTTCAACTTGGCTAAGCTTCTGGTTGGCTCTGAAGGAACTCTGGGAATAGTGACAGCTCTTAAAGTGCGTCTTGTTCCCAACCCTAGGGCTACTGCTTTGGGCGTCGTTCATTTCCACGATGTAAATCAGTCCATTGAATCTGTAAACTCTATCCTGGAGCTAAATCCTGCAGCAGTAGAGTTGGTAGATGACAATATTTTGGAACCTGCTGCGAGATCGCGCAATCTTCAAGATAAAGTTGGCTTTCTAAAGGGAAATCCTGCAGCGATTTTGATTGTGGAGTTCCACGGTGAAAACCAGAAGGAGGTAGTTGCTCGGGTTGAGCGTCTAGAAAAACAGAAGCATGGCTACCATGTTACGAGGGTACTCGATCGCCTAGAACAGTCCAACGTCTGGGCGGTAAGAAAAGCAGGACTTGGCATGCTCATGAGCATTCGCAATGAGCGGAAGCCCCTTGCCTTCGTAGAAGATCCAGCAGTACCTGTAGAACACCTACCAGAGTTCTTACGGGAGTTCCAGCGAGTAATATCTGCCCATCAAACCACTGCTGGATACTACGGCCACGCCTCCGTAGGATGCCTGCACATTCGGCCAGCGCTAAATTTGAAGCAGCAAGCGGACATTGACCGGATGAAGTCAATGTTGCACGAGATTAGCGACCTCACTCTGTCCTTCGGCGGCTGTATGAGCGGCGAGCATGGAGATGGACTGGCTCGCGGTTGGCTGAATAAAAAAATGTATGGCTCACAGCTTTATGAAGCTTTCGGGGCACTAAAGGGAGCATTTGACTTTGAGAACCGCATGAACCCAGGGAAGATAGTAGATTGTCCACCTCCAGATCGGAATCTGCGATACGGCACTACTTATCAGACAATCAATCTTCCAACCACTTTTGACTTCAGCCGAGAATTCGGAATTGCTCGCAGCGTGGAAATGTGCAACGGCAATGGCACTTGCCGTAAAGATACAGGGACAATGTGCCCCTCCTATCAAGCAACTAGGGAGGAAAAGCATTCTACACGAGGTCGAGCCAATGCCTTAAGAGCTGTACTTTCTGGCCAAGGGGGAACAGCCAGCTTCACCAGTAAAGAACTCTACGATGTCATGGATCTGTGCTTGCTGTGCAAGTCTTGCCAAACGGAATGCCCTTCCAGCGTTAACATGGCCAAACTTAAGGCAGAGTTTCTCAGCCACTACCACGATTCACACGGCACTCCATTACGCGATCGCATTGTCGGAAAGATTCACTTGGTAAACCGACTGGGTAGTGCTACAGCTCCTCTTTCCAATTGGCTGATGAAAGGAGCATTAGGAAACTTGGGGAAACAACTACTGGGATTCGCACCTCAACGCCAGTTACCAGCCTTCTCTCGAGAGCGTTTCAGCCAGTGGTTTGCCCAGCGCACTCCCCTCGGAAAGAGTAATCGGGGGCAAGTCGTTCTATTCCACGATACCTATATGGAGTACAACACCCCAAGTGTTGGTCAAGCTGCCACCAAATTGCTGGAGAGCTTAGGATATGAAGTTATCCTTCCCAAACGCCTTTGTTGCAGTCGCCCTGCGATCTCAAAAGGTCTGCTGAGAGAGGCTCAGAGTCATGCCCATTATAACATAGAGCAACTACTGCCCTACGCCAAAGCTGGGATTCCTATTGTAGGCTGCGAACCCAGTTGTATTTTGACTTTAAGAGATGAGTACATCGATTTAGTCCCTACTGATGCTGCTAAGGATGTGGCAGAGCAGACAGTGACAATAGATGAATTTTTGAATAATCTGCGCAAGCAAGGAGAACTAAATCTGAACTTTAAGCCTGCAAACCAGTCTGCCTTAGTACATAGTCACTGCCATCAGAAAACCCTTGTGGGAACTCGCCCAACACTGGAAGTACTCAGCCTAGCTTATCCCACTCAAGAGATAGACTCAGGATGCTGTGGTATGGCAGGATCTTTTGGGTACGAAAAGGAGCATTATGAACTCTCTCTCAAGATTGGCTCCCAGCGACTTTTCCCAGCAATTGAGCAGTCAGATGAAAACACCTTGCTAGTGGCTAATGGAATCTCTTGTCGGCAGCAGATCGCTCATGCAACTGGACGAACTGCTCGCCATTTGGTGGAAATTCTCGCTGATGCTCTATAGCAGTTCTAATTTTTCCTAAGATTAAGAATCTTCTTAATTTTCTAAACTACTCTTATTGTGCATTTCTTTCTTAAGTTGTAACAAATGGCCTATGGGAGGCATATAACAAAATGGAGCTGGCTAATTTACTGCTGCTAGTCGGGGGAGGATTCCTTTCTGGGATAACCGCTGGAATTTTAGGAATTGGAGGCGGAACTATCCTAGTGCCTTTGATAGTAACACTGGGATATGAGAGCGTTAAAGCTACAGGCACCAGCAATCTAGCAATGGTCATGACTGCAATATCTGGCAGCATTCAAAATTGGCGGATGGGCAACCTTGACCTGACAAAAGTACTTTACTTAGGTATTCCTTCCATAATTACATCTCAGGTTGGAGTACTCTTAGCTGATCAGGTTCTTCCTGATTATATTCTTAAGATTGGATTTGCGCTTCTGCTACTGGCCAATATTTACTTGATTAGCTTGCGCAAATCTCTCATCGCTAAAGCTAAAGATCAAGCAGACAGCACTTCCCATGATCAAGCCAGCACAAAGCCTCAACTCAGTCCCATAATATCCAGAATTGCAACAGGAGGTTCTGCGGGTATCATTGCAAGTGTATTTGGCTTAGGTGGTGGAGTTATTATGGTGCCACTTCAAATAATTCTTCTAGGAGAAAACATTAAGGTAGCTGTTCAGACAAGTCTTGGAGTTATTGTAATTACATCTATCTTCGCTTGTACAGGTCATGCTTTGTCAGGAAATGTTCTCTTCCAACAGGGAATATGCTTAGGATTAGGCGGTTTATTAGGAGTTCAGCTGAGCACTCGCTTCTTGCCCAAGCTACCGGACAGGACGGTAAGCTGGCTCTTCCGAGGCTTTATGGGCTTTCTAGCAGTCTATATGTTTGTGCAAGCTTGGAGAAGTTATACTGGAGCTTAGTAGTAATCAAAAGGGAACAGGGAACTTCGGATCAGGGAACAGGTAATGGGGAATAGGTAATGGGGAATGAAGAATAGGGAATATAGCAGTCCATTGTAAATTTGATAAGCTCTGGTTGCCTGGTTGGCGCGGCTTAATTGGATAAAGTCGAGCTGAGAAAAGATTTGTAAATAACTATGAAGGAATGTCACTGAGATAAGTCGAATGGCAATCATGATAAGAAGAAACAGTAATAATTATGGATGAGGTTTCAGCCTTAACTTAGTGCCATTAAAATATGAAGCTTTCGAGAAAGCGATCGCTAACTTCCGGAGCATCAGGCGGATCATATTAGTCTTGTTAATCTTGAATTTTTTGAGGTATTTACTTTATGGATAAGGGAAATAATAGAAACTTACCAGAATCAGCCCTTTCTACAAATGGCGTCGATCGCAAAGAGGTGGCCACTCCTGATGACACTCAAGGTGGGGAGCAGCTTGGCGAAACCGATTCTTCAGCCATAAATTCTGCGAAGGCGCAGACAATGACCAATGCTAATAAGGCGGCGCTTCAGAAGTCTTATGGTCCAATATGGCACAGGCTGAACCTGAGAGGCAAGGCAACCATCTTGGCGATCGCCATTAGCACCCTTCCCGTGGTGCTGACAGGGGCGGCGTCCTATTACTTCGCCAACCGAAACATTACTCAACGGATTGCCAAAGAATCAAAAGAGCGGGTCACTCAAATGGGTGATAAGGTCAACCGCTTCTTTACTGAACGATACGTTGACATCCAGGATATGGCTAGCTTGTCTATCTTTACCGAGCCTAAGCTACGGGAACTAGTCACCGTCCAGCAAAAAGAGGAAGCACTTAAAGGCATTATAAATAGGTCTAAGTCTAGTGGAACCTACAACAGCCTTGCCATCTTCGAGATGAATGGCGATCTCATCGCCCAGGGTGAGTCGAAGAAGATTATTCTCCCAAATCATAAAAGTCGAGACTATTTTCAGGAAGTCCTCAAGACCGATAAGCCTGCGATTGCACAACCGAGACCATCTAAAACCACAGGTGTATTCAGTTTGCACTTTGCTGCCCCCGTCAAAGACACCGTTACTGGGAAAAGTGTTGCCATCATTCGCTCCCGTTCCACTGTCAAGGATCTTGAAAATGTCATCCGCAACTATGGTCGAGAAGGGCAAACTGATTACGTCCTCCTAGTAGAGGAGAAGCAGCAAGCTTTCATCAGCATGAATGATGCTTGGGAGGGTGAGAACTTCTTCAATGAATTTCCTGCCTTGAAGGCTGTAGTTGAGCAGAGAAAACCAAAAGTCTTGACAGCAGTTGGAAAGCAGGATGGTATTAAACGGCTTATTACCTATGTACCCATTCCTAACGTTCCAGGCCAGCCAGAGCTGAACTGGGGAGCTGTTTTGCTGACTAATACTTCCGTAGCCTTTGCTGCCCAGAGAGATCTCCTCCGATCTTTCTCATTCGGGACCGCAATCACAGCTATCTTGGTCGGCTTTCTAGCAGCCTACTTAGCTGACCGAGCCACTCGCCCAATTCTTGCTTCTGCCAAGGCAGTGGAGAAATTAGGTCAAGGAGAACTGGACACCCGTATTCCTGTTAAAGGTCAAGACGAACTGGCAATCCTGGGTTCTAATATCAACCTCATGGCTGACCAGATTCAGACATTGTTGGCGGAGCAGGAGGAAGCTACCACAGAGCAGATGGTAGCCCAAACTGAAATTGCTCGGCAGCAAACCAAAATTGCCCAACAGCAACGTCAACAAAAGGAAGCACTTCAGCGTGAACTCTCCCAACTTCTAAATGATGTGGAAGGGGCATCCAGTGGAGACCTGACGGTGCGAGCCGAAATTTCCACTGGTGAAATCGGCATTGTCGCTGACTTTTTCAATTCCATTATTGAAAGCCTGCGAGGGATTGTCACCCAGGTGAAACAAGCAGCTTCTCAGGTCAACATTTCAGTTGGAGAAAACGAAGTGGCGATTAGCCAACTGGCAGATGAGGCAATCAAACAAGCGACGGAGATTAACCAGACCCTGAATGCAGTCGAAAAAATGACCCTCTCAATTCAAGAGGTGGCCGATAACGCTCGAACTGCCGCAGAAGTGGCACGTATTGCTTCGGCTACGGCCCAGACGGGAGGGGCAGCTATGGACCGTTCAGTACAAAGTATCTTGCAGTTGCGCTCAACGGTGGCAGAAACCGCAAAGAAGGTGAAGCGGCTAGGGGAATCTTCCCAACAGATTTCCCAGGTGATTTCACTGATTAACGAAATTGCCTTGAAAACCAACTTATTAGCAGTCAACGCCTCTATTGAAGCGGCAAGAGCAGGGGAAGAAGGTCGAGGCTTTGCCGTGGTGGCGGAAGAAGTGGGGGAACTGGCAGAGCAGTCAGCGACAGCGACTAGAGACATTGAACAGATTGTGGCCAACATTCAACTAGGAACCAATGAGGTGGTCCAAGCGATGGAACTGGGGACTGCGCAGGTGGTGGAAGGAACGAGCCTAGTTGAAGAGACCAAGCAAAGTCTCGAGCAGATCGTCGAGGTGTCTGGCAAGATTGACCAGTTGCTCCAGTCCATTTCCAGTGCAACAGTATCTCAGGCCGAAACGTCTCAAGTGGTCAGAAAGTTGATGGAAGAGATTTCCCAGATATCTGAACAAACTTCCAATTCCTCTGGCAAGGTTTCCAGTTCTCTACAACAAACGGTAGAAATCGCGGAGCAGTTGCAAGAATCTGTTGGTAAATTTAAAGTAGAGGAAGTCTGAAAGTATTAAAGAAAAATTAGGGAACGGGAAAGGGAAACAGGGAACAGGGAACAGGGAGCAGGGAACAGATATTGAGCAGAGGAGCTTCTGAGCAGGGGAAGAAAAATACAGAAAATTGATCAAGGGGGTTTTAGACCCGGATTCAGTATAAGACCGAAAAGTATTTCTTGAAAGCGCCCCACAGACGCAATCGCATCTGTTATGGATGGAAAGAAACATATGGGGGATTATTCGTGGGGCGATCGCGCTTATCGTCAAGAGCGGTTAACGTAGGGGCGCACCGACGTGCGCCCAATCATCTGGATGACTCCACCAGAGAAACATTAGGAGATTGAAAGAGATTGAAAGGGCGCACATCGGTGCGCCCCTACGGTTGCGTCGTCAAGCGCGATCGCTCCCTTGAGAGATATTATTCAAGTAGAGATATCAAACAACTCACAATCTACTGTAAGGAAACAGTAAGTCATTGCCTACTGAAAAGCAAAAAGATACTGCTATTTTTCTATGTCAACTTCTTTCCAATCTTTATCAGCCAATCAATTTGTTCCGATATGATAGGAGGCTAAAAACCATCTATATTTTGGCGGGAATAAATGACGGGCTAGAAATTTTAATTAATGAGGATGGGAATTGGGATTTTGAATCATGAAAAAATCACTCTCTGAAATGACTAACTCTGAACTGCGTCGATATCTTTCCGAACATCGTAATGATGAAGAAGCCTTTAGTCAAGCCTTAGAAGTACTGCTCAGCCGTAAAAAAGATGGGTTTAAATATCCTTCTCCCTACGAGATGCCTTATGAGGAAGTCGAAGGGATTTTTAAATCTAAGTTAAATCAAAGTGAGTCATAGTTTTTTGCGGGGCGATCGCAGTTGGTTATGTGCTCTGCATACTACAGTTAGAAGTGCGCAACGTCGGTTTTGAGTTTCGCACCGGGAACTAGTCTAAACTCCAGTAATTAACTTTGGTCACTTCTACTGGAGTCAAAAACAGCTTGGAAGTCCTTGACTTTCCGATCGATGCCAGTAATCGCAGTACCGACAACAACGGCATAGGCTCCTAATTCTAGAGCTTTCCTAGCCTGTTGGGGTGAGGCAATACCTCCTTCACAGATGGCTGGAATATCCAACTGTTTTACTAGCTGGGTGAGGAGTGAGTAACCTGGAGGAGATAGATGTTGAGTTTGAGCAGTGTAGCCATAGAGGGTAGTTGCCACTAAATCAGCCCCAGCATCAGCAGCAGCGATCGCACTCTCAATATTATCCACATCTGCCATTACTAATTTACCCAGTTCTTCATGAATTCTGCTAATTATCCCTGCCACGGTTTCTCCTTCTGGACGTTTTCTGAGGGTGGCATCCATGGCAATGATATCAGCACCAGCTTGGGCGATCGCCGCCGCATCTTCAAAGCGAGGAGTAATATAAACCTCAGAGTCTAACCCTTGCTGCTTCCACAATCCCACCATTGGGATGTGGGGAATTTGCCGTCCCACTTCCCTGACATGGGCAGGGGTATCAATTCTCACACCAGCTGCCCCTTGATTCACGCAGGCTTTGGCCATTGCCGCTATCGCCATCGGATCGTGTAAAGGAGAATCAACGGGAGCTTGGCAGGAAACAATCAAGCTAGATTCCAGAGTTTTGAGCAGTTTGTCATTAGTCATTAGTCAAAGTGCTAACCTTTTCCAATAATAGAGTTGGCTGCACGGGTTTGAGCAAATAATCGTCCACTCCATTCTGGGACAAATATTGCCAGTCAGTTGATGTCACCTGATTGCTTAAAATGAGCACCTTGATATATTTTGTAGTCTTTAATTTCTTCAGAGTTTGGCTGATATTGTAAGCATCGGGTAATTTCTGGTCGAGAATCACAGCGGTGGGCTGCAGCAGTTCAATTTTCTTAATAGCAGTAGAGCTATCAATCAGCCAGACAACTTGATAGTCTGCTGCTGTGAGCAATTTGCAGATCAAGGTTGCCACTTCTTCATCTTTCTCTACTAAGACAATAGTTCCTCCTCCAGAAGACAATTGACTGGCAACTGTTTCGGAGGGATTGGCCTTGGACTTGAGATTGGGCTGACTTGGCAGCCAGACTGTAAACAGAGAACCCTTCCCCAGGATAGATTCAACTTCTATAGTGCCTCGGTGCAGTTCTACTAGCTGTTTAGTTAATGCTAAACCCAAACCAGCACCTCCGTAAGTGCGCTGGCGTGACTTCTCCAACTGCTGAAATTTCTCGAAGAGTAGGGGGAACTGATGTTCAGAAATGCCGATGCCAGTGTCTTCTACTTGAAAGACAGCTTGGTTATCCTCTCGCCAAACTCTCAGAATTACCCTTCCTCC
This sequence comes from Xenococcaceae cyanobacterium, assembly GCA_051439465.1. Taxonomy (GTDB): domain Bacteria; phylum Cyanobacteriota; class Cyanobacteriia; order Cyanobacteriales; family JBFRWF01; genus JBFRWF01. Next base: position 25,494 of record JBFRWF010000378.1, read on the forward strand.
GGCGGGGGTAAATTTGATTGCGTTACTGAGGAGGTGAAAGAGAATTTGTTGCACCCGCCCTCGATCTGCCCAGAAGCGATCGCTCTCTAATTCTACTCGGAAATCCAGTTCTAAATTAATCTGTTTGCGGTTAGCTTTTTCCTGGAGGCTGTGCAGTATTATCCGCGACAGATGGCGGAGGGAAAACTCGCTAATATTTAACAGAGACTTCCCTGCTTCTACTTGGGAGAAGTCGAGAATATCATTGATTAATTCCAGCAACTGCTTGCCACTCTCCTGGATGGTTTGTAGATATTTTTGCTGCTTGTCAAAGGGGAGAGGGGAAGTTCTCTTAAACCAATGTAGCAGTGTCCCAGATAAGCCAATTACACAGGTTAAGGGGGTGCGTAATTCATGGCTTATATTGCTAATAAATTCCCTTTTAGACTGATGGGCGGCTTGTGCTGCTAGCAGTGCATCCTGGAGTTCGTTTGCCCGCTGGTTCACCTGCTGTTCTAAGATATTTTTTTGTTCTCGTAGCTGCTCGTAGGACTTAGCCTGGTAAATGGCGATCGCTAGATATTCAGCAATGCGCAGGAGAAACTTGATTTCACTATTTTTCCACTGGCGCGGCGCAAAGCACTGGTGAGCGATTAGGAATCCCCACAGTTTTCCCTGAACAATAATCGGCGTGACTATCTTTGCTCGTACTTGCAGCCGCTGCATTAACAACCGCAAACAGGGAGATAGCTTAGACTTTGTCTCAACGTCATTAACAGCCAAGCAAAATCCCCGACGATACTTGTCCCGACATTCAGGGATACCTGCAAAGCAAGTTTCATCTTGAAAATGGAGGATAGAGGGAATTTCTTCTGAAGCTAGAGCTTCGTAAGTAACAGCATCCATCAGTCTTCGCTGTTTTGAACCTGTCTCCCCAGACTGGGTATCAATATTCAATTGATAAATAACTAATCTATCTACCTGAAGGAGACGCTGGACTTGCTCAATGGTCATTTTCACAATCACTAACAAATCCAGGTTTTGATTGATCTGGAGAGTTACCTGATTGAGAATTCGCTCTTGTTCAAGGCGATCGCGCAGCACCTCCTCTGGGGATTGATAGCTGTAAAAACGAGGATAAGCCACTGCTGGCGGGGATGTGCTCTGATTCTCAGGCGCGAGAATTTCCAGCAATTGCAGGCTAAATTGGCTCTGGAGATTGGCATCATTGTGCAGTTGGGTTAGACTGGCTTTTTGCAGGCGATCGCCCAGGGTGGGATTGTGCTGGAGCTGCTCGCTGAGTTGAGTGAGGAAATCAGCGATCGCTTGGGAATCAAAAGTTAAGCTCACCTGATAGAATGAATCTGCTGCACTGGGTTTTCCTAACAAAAGAGCGCTAAATTCTGGGGAAACCAGCACCCGAAAGCATTCTCTTCCTGAATTGTCCTCAGAAACACTTTTTTCGGGCAATAGAGCCTCTTCCCCGACAAAAACAGCTTCCCCTCCAGCAATTTCTGCCATCTGTTGCCAAAGACAACAGAGTTGCTCGAACGTCCTGCCGGGCAAAGTTCGACGTAAGATGGAGGCTTGAGAAGTAAACATTGTCTTGGTACTCTTGAGAGCAGCTAAACTCTGTTATTAACAGGATCCCTTATTATTGCCGACTTAATCTTTTCTTAATTTATTTTTAAAGATACGGAGATCCCATGCATCGAATCGCCGCCACACCAGGAGGCTGGAATCCTGACTCTGAGGGAGTTATTTTCGTTGAACAAACTCCTGCACCAATTGTCTTGCTCACCGCAGCAGACACCGACATTCAAACCCTAGCAGCATCAGTCCCTCGCTTGCCAACTCCGTTTCCTCCCCTGCGAGTGGTTAATCTCTTACAACTTCAACAGCAATTAAGTATAGATACTTATGCTGAAACAGTTTTATCCCAGGCAAAAGTAATTATTATACGCTTACTAGGTGGACGTTCCTATTGGTCTTATGGGTTAGAAGTAGTAAAAGAAACAGTAGAACAAACAGGTGCAGCTTTATTTATTTTACCAGGAGATGACCGCCCCGATCCCGATTTAATTAGTCATTCTACTGTCTCTCTAGCAGCAGTCAACCAGTTATGGCGCTATTTCACCGAAGGTGGCATTGAGAATTTTGTTAATGCCCTGCAATTTGTCGCCTCCTTTTGCCTGGGACAATCTTACAATCCCCCAGCACCCCAGTCTGTTCCTCGCGCGGGACTTTATTGTTGGAGAAAGGAAGCAGGGGAGCAGGGACTCGCTTCGCTCAAAGGCAAAAGGCAAAAGGCAAAAGGCAAAAGTAGGGAGCAGGGACTCGCTTCGCTCAAAGGCAAAAGGCAAAAGGCAAAAGGCAAAAGTAGGGAGAGGGGGAGACGGGGAGAGGGGGAGACGGGGGAGCAATTACCAATACTCAAAATTGGCTTACTCTTCTACCGCGCCCATTATTTAGCAGGGAATACATTACCAATCGATGCTATTTGTCAAGCACTGAGGAAGAGAAATTTGGAGCCTGTGCCATTGTTTGTTTCTTCTCTTCGCGATCCAGAAGTGCAAGCAGAATTATTATCCTATTTCCAGCCTCAAGAAGGAGCGCCAATTCAACTATTACTCAATACCACCAGTTTTTCCCTAGCCAAAATTGGTTTAGGAGGGACTGGTTTAGGAGATAACCTAGCGAACCCCCCCAGGGAACAACCAGAATTGTGGCAAAAACTCGATGTACCAGTGTTGCAAGTAATTCTTAGTGGCGGCACAGTAGAACAGTGGGAATCTAGTTTCCAAGGATTAACACCACGAGATGTTGCCATGAATGTAGCACTTCCAGAAGTAGATGGCAGAATTATTACCCGTGCGGTTTCTTTTAAATCAGTACAAACCTGGAATCCAGATTTAGAGACAGATGTAGTAGTTTATCAACCTATCAGCGATCGCATTAACTTTATCGCTGATTTAGCAGCTAATTGGGGGCGATTAAAACAAACTCCTCCAGGAGAAAGAAAAATAGCCCTAATCTTAGCCAACTATCCCAACCGAGATGGAAGAATTGCCAATGGTGTAGGCTTAGATACTCCTGCCAGTTGTATTGAAATTCTCCAAGCCTTACAACAAGCTGGTTATTTGGTTGAAGATATACCCGTAACAGGAGATGAATTAATTGCTCGTTTAACCGCCGGAGTAACTAACGATCCAGAAGGGAAAGAATTACGTCCCGCACACCAAGAGCTATCTTTAGAAGAGTACCAGCAATATTTTGCCACCTTGCCAGAAAAAGTACAAAAAGGGATAAGCGATCGCTGGGGATATCTGGGGACTGGAAATCCCCAATCACTAATCCCCATTCCCGGCATTCAACTGGGTAATGTATTCATTGGCATTCAACCATCACGGGGCTATGATCTTGACCCCAGTTTAAATTATCATGCCCCAGACTTAGAGCCAACCCCTAGTTATCTCGCTTATTACTATTGGCTGCGACAAAAATTTGGGGCATTGGCAATAGTACACATTGGCAAACACGGTAACTTAGAATGGTTGCCGGGTAAAAGTATTGCCCTATCAAATAACTGTTATCCCGAAATAGCACTGGGGACGATACCCAACCTGTATCCATTTATTGTAAATGACCCCGGCGAAGGTTCTCAAGCCAAGCGTCGTTCCCAGGCAGTAATACTCGACCACTTAACCCCCCCCATGACTCGCGCCGAACTATATGGCCCCTTAGAACAATTAGAAGCTTTAATTGATGAATATTATGAAGCCCAAAGTTTAGACCCCTCGCGGCTAAAAATAATCTGTGATCGCATGGCCAAACTGGTAGAGAAATCCAACCTAGATAAGGACTTAGGCATTGGGCAATTAGATGCCAACTCCATCCCCCAATTCCTCACCCTTGCCGATGGCTACCTGTGCGAATTAAAAGAAGCCCAAATCAGAGACGGATTGCATATTTTCGGACAATGTCCCCAAGGACGACAACTGCGAGATTTAATCGTAGCGATCGCCCGTTCCCCCAGCCTCAATCGTCTTGGATTAACCCGCGCCATAGCCCAAGACTTGGGCTTAGACTTCAACCCCCTAACCGCCAACTTAAGCCATGGATTTACCCCCTCATTTCCCTCCTCCTCTGCGCCTTTGCCTCTCTGCGCGAGACTTAAAAATTGCCGCACCCTTGGGGATGTTGTTGAAGTATTAGAACAAGAAGCAGCCGAATTAATAGAACATCAAATACCCAATCACCCAGTAGGAGAAGCCACCAAAAAAGAACTGCAATGGATAGGCGATCGCCTTCTCCCTTCCCTGGAACAAACCCACCAAGAAATCACCAATCTTTTAAAAGGACTAGATGGAAAATACGTTCCCAGTGGTGCCGCAGGCGCACCCACCAGAGGAAGACCGGATGTCTTACCTACTGGTCGCAATTTTTACTCAGTAGATATCCGTGCCATTCCCACCGAAACCGCTTGGGATGTAGGACGCAAAGCCGCTGAAGCCGTCATCGAACGCTACGCCCAAGAAAACGGCGAGTATCCTAAGACACTAGCAATATCCCTATGGGGCACATCCACCATGCGCACCGGAGGAGATGATGTCGCGCAGGTACTCGCTTTACTAGGAGTGCGTCCAATTTGGGATGGAGCGTCACGGAGGGTTGTAGACTTTGAAATCCTTTCCCAGTCTGTGTTAGGGCGACCTCGTGTCGATGTCACAATAAGAGTATCCGGCTTTTTTCGCGACAGTTTCCCCAACCTACTTGAATTATTGTACCAGGTGACAAACGCAATTGCAAGCCTAAAAGAAGAAGAAGAATTAAATCCCTTAGCAGCGCAAGTGCAGGCTGATAGTGAGTTTTGGCAAAAACAAGGATTAACAAAAGAGCAGGCGTTCGAAAGAGCGCGCTATCGTATATTTGGTTCAAAACCCGGTGCTTACGGTGCAGGTTTACAGGGCTTAATCGAAGGGCAAAACTGGAAAGATGACAAAGATTTAGCCCGTGCTTATATCAACTGGAGTTCCTATGCATATAGCAATGGTGGTATAGGTCATGCTGCACCGGAAGCCTTTGAACAACGCCTGAAGCAGCTACAAGTGGTATTGCACAACCAGGATAACCGGGAACACGACATCCTCGACTCCGATGATTATTACCAATTTCAGGGCGGTTTAACTGCTGCGGTGCGTGGGACAACAGGCAAGAATCCCCAAACCTATTTTGGGGATAATTCCATCCCTGCTAACCCCAGAGTGCGGCAATTGCGAGAAGAAATAGCGAGGGTGTATCGTTCCCGTGTAGTTAATCCCAAGTGGATAGAAGGAGTAATGCGCCACGGTTACAAAGGGGCATTTGAAATGGCGGCGACGGTGGATTATTTATTTGCCTATGATGCTACTGCTAGATGTGTGGAAGACCATATGTATCAAGGAGTAGCAGAGGCATATTTGTTTGATTCAAAGGTGCAGGAGTTTGTAGAACAGAAGAATCCTTGGGCCTTGCGAGATATGGCAGAAAGATTGTTAGAAGCAAATCAGCGCGGATTATGGCAGTCGGTTAGTCAGGAGACATTGGAGGAATTGAGAGGGATTGTTCATCAAGCCGAAGGGGTGATAGAAACTACCAAATAATTCCGAAAGGATGAGAGCCTCTGGTTTTTAACCAGGGGATTTGAAGTAACTGCTCAATAACCGCTGGTGCCCTCACTGCTTGGGATATAGGCGTTAACCTCATGTTGAGAGGTGAATAGCACGCCTGATTTATTAAAGAGCTCAAACCATTGTCTGAATAGAGTTTCAGCTTTTTGGGTCTCTGGAGGGTAGGGCTGGTTGTGGAATGTCGGAGCAAAATTGTGTCGTCTGGAACCCAGTCTCTGAGCCTAACAGCACTTTTTGAGTAATTACGATTTGAATTTTTTGCAACACAACCAATTTAGATGTGTTTGCCCTGGTCGCTACACCTATCATTTTAAATTTTGTCCAGGCACTTACGAGCAGCGAATAACCTTGACTTGGGGATAAGCTTTCTTTAATTTAGCCTCCCGCTGAGGGTTAGAGGGTCCATAGGTGTGTAAGCCTCGTAATTGTTCTGGAGTCGGGACAGTAGCCAATACTTCTTCTCCTAGATCGTTAAACAAAACTACAGATTCAATCTTGACAAGATGTTGTTGATGTTGCCGATATAAATCAGTATATTCTTGTACTACTTGTTGCCACTTTTGGGGCGGACAATAACTCCGCTCTATGAGGAGAGCAAAATTAGGCGCAGTCAAGACTTGATTGAGGAGGATACCTGCTATGAGAAAGCTCAACCAACCAAGTCCGAGAATGGTTAACATGTAACGATTTAGTTGCTCCATCTTACCTATAAATTGGTCTGGAATAACCCTTTTAGGAGTTCTTGGACGTTTTCAGGCGTACCAGTTTTAACGGTAGATTCCCGTAGAGCAGCGATCGCTGCTAATTCCTGTTGATTCACATCACCATAAGCAATAGGATAAACTCGTACCCCACTGTATTTGAGAACATCTTTGACTTGTTTGAAGACAAAACCCTGATTGGTCTTACCATCAGTTAAAACTAATAGATAAAAAAGACCATTAGGATTAGCTTTTTTTTGTTCTATTAATTTCCCTAACGCCACCATCATCGCGTCATACATGGCGGTGCTGCCATCGGCGCGTAAATTATCAAGAGCAGCTAAAAACCGTTTGTGCTGCATTTCATCAAAAGGGGCCAAGGCAAGCATTTCTCTCGGGCGATCGCTATAACTAATTAAACCTAAATAATTGCCTGGATTAATCTCTTTACTGGCGATACGCAAGCCCTCTTTTACCCCGGCTAGTGGTTTTCCTTCCATCGAACCACTGGTATCGATTACCGTCATTAAATAAACTGTACGTCCCGCATCTTTCTGTTGCTTCCAAAATGATTGAGCAGTGGTTAAGACTTCTCCTGCTGGAATTGGCGGGAGATTGGGAGCGGAGAGATAGTCTGTCTCCATAAAACCTTGTTGCTGCGCCAGTTTTTTCATTGCTGAGGAAGTAGCAAACTCGGCAAATTTTTGCAAGGCTTCCTGTTGTTTTGCTGTATTCCAGGAAAATCCGACCAGAGGATTATTATGGGGAATGCCAAAGGGGATAAAAACAGTTGTCTCAAATCCCGGTACTTTTTTAAGTTGCTGATAATTTTGATATTCCAAGGGAAATGCTTGTAATTTATCCTTGTCGCGGATAAAAATTTCTTGCAAGTCTAGAGTAGTGGTTGTGGTAATCAATACCTGTTTCTGAAAGCCTTGAAAGACTGACTTAACTTGAGGAGATTCTAAGTCGGCAATTGTTAGGGGTTGTCCGTCTTGTTGGTGTCCTGCCCCTCGCCAAAAGATAGAGTAGAGTAGATTCAGAGCCGTGGAGCTACTGTAGGGATTGGGATAGCCAACAGAGAGTTTGCCAGAGGCAATCGCATCGAGTAACCTGTCAAAATTCACCTCGCCACTTGCTGCTAATTCCCGATAAACCTGCTCTTGAAGGACAAAACCCCCAACGTTCGGCACTAAACGGGGAACGATATAGATGGGTTTAATCCCTTGACTTGACAGCATGTTTTTCAGTGAACAATAATCAGTAAACAAGACTCAGTGAACAAGACTCAGTGAACAATGCTTAATCAATTTTGTCATAAACAGAATAATTTAATACTGCAAAAACTGGTCACTGGTCACTGGTCAC
>JBFRWF010000379.1:0-42669 GCA_051439465.1 Xenococcaceae cyanobacterium
AAACCATATCTATTTACCTCAATACACTAGCTCTTACCTAGCATAACATCAATAATTTTGTCACCTGAGTTAAGAAATGTAAAAAGCCTCAATGTCTTACTGTTGCCTGTTGCCTGTTACCAGTGACCAGTTACCAGTTACCAGTTACCAATTATCAGTACTTAACTGGTAACTGGTCACTGCTCACTGGTAACTGTTGATTGCCTGTTGCCTTGTCTTCACAGTTAACTTTAATTGTGTCCAACTACTTATATGACAGCCAAGGTTCATCCCAAGGTTCGCCACCTACTTCTAATCCGCAAACGGAACTATGTGCCTTGAGGATAGTCTTGCCTTGACGTTCGCGCAATTCCAGGGTTAGTTGACCTTTCATCGTATCCCGACAGCAGAAGATTAAGCCCTGTTCTGTGGGCGCACGCAGAGGAGTTCCGGGTTGGTTGGTTGTACCCGTAATCTCAACTTCAAACTTGTGATTGCGAGCTTGCATTTCCCATCTGCCCCAAGGCTGAATTTGCCAACTGACTTGGGAATTCCAGGGGACGAACTCATAAAACTTACCCCGGTAGTGCAGGCAAATCAGGGCAACAGACTCCATCCACCACAACACCCTTCTTCTACCACCACCAGCAGTTAAGGCGAGATCGGGTTGATCGGTAAAACTATTGCAATTGAACCAAAACCATTTTTGAGGAAAAGAACGACCCCAGTTTTTTTCGCTATAGGCAGGGGCATTAGTAAATTCGTAGCGTTGATCATTCCAATCAATCCAACCTGTTGCTAGACTATGAGCCATCAAAATCTGCCATCCTGGTTCAAAAATTTGTAGATAAGACAACCAGCCAGCGGTAGATTGCTGAGGAAGTTTGGGATCGCCCCAGCCGTAGACTGGCTTGATTTGATATAGCCATCGGCAATAGCTTTGGCTCCCTGGATCGCGAATAAAACCTTGATGTAAAGTGGCTGTTGCTTGATAACCTTCTTGAACATGACTCTCAAACTGGGCGGGGTTGAGTAGTTGAGGTAGAATTTGTAAATCAGTTTTTCCCCAATGCCCCAATCCCAAAAAATTCTTTGCTCCCCAAAAACCACTTACATCGGGAAAGGTTCGACAGAGATATTGATCTTCCGGACCGAGGATTTGTGCCGCACCGCCGCTGTGAGGTTTACCACCGATGGGGTCTTCGATAGAATACATAAAACCAAAAGTCTGACCCAGTTGGGGTAAAGTGACGCGAAAATACCAACCTTCAAAGAAGCGATCGCTGCTACCATCCCAATGGTAACCACTGTGAGGTGTTTGCAGAAGATTAACCATAAAGCCGATCTGAATTAGGGTTGTCAGGCAAAATATTAAAATATGTTTGTTTTCACATGCGCTATCAATTCTACACAGCCGATGTTTTCACCGATAGAGTTTTTGGTGGCAACCAGCTAGCGGTTTTTCCCAATGCTCAGGGACTCGATTCAAAGCAAATGCAACAGGTGGCGCGGGAGTTCAACATCTCGGAAACGGTTTTTGTCTTTCCCCCTGAAAAACCAGAAGGCGATCGCCGCCTGCGGATTTTTACTCCAAACACGGAACTTCCATTTGCAGGTCATCCAACGGTGGGGACGGCACATATCCTAACTGCGATCGGGGATATCCCTCTCAAGGATGAGGTGACAACTTTAGTATTTGAGGAAGGCGTGGGAGCAGTTCCTGTTAAGGTTCGTGCAGAGGGAGGCAAACCCGTGTACGCAGAACTCACCGCTGCTCAATTGCCTGAATTTGGTCCAGAGCCTCCCCCTTTGGCCGATCTTGCTTCTATGCTGTCCCTAGAAGTCTCGGAACTGCTCGATGGAGATAATAGCCCTCAGGCAGTTTCTTGTGGAGTGCCATTTCTGTTTATCCCCCTATGTAACTGTAATGCCTTGGGGCGAGTTCAACTCAACCGGGAACTGTGGAAGCAATTGCTTTCCTCCTACTGGGCTCCCCAGGTGTATGTATTTACCTACGATCCAGAGTTGGGAGGTTCTGACTTGCGATCGCGAATGTTTGCTCCTGCTCTTGGTGTTGAGGAAGATCCAGCGACAGGCTCCGCAGCGACAGCGCTAGCTGGTTATCTGGGAATCCGTAACGAGCTAGCTGATGGCACGTTACGATGGGTAGTTGAGCAAGGTTTCGAGATGGGACGCCCCAGTCTGCTCCAGGTAGAAGCTGACAAAGAGAATGGCAAAATCAAGGAAATTCGGGTTGGTGGTTCCTCTGTGTTAGTCAGCGAGGGGATAATGGAGATTCCGAAACCAGAGGATTGTCAGTAGAGGGTATCTATAGCAGTTCTATAAAGGTTGTGAATCAAAACCCTACTCAAAAGGCAACAAGCAATAGGGAGTAAGGGTTCTGGTCGTTTTATATATGTTTTGATTTGTCAAGACTCATTTAGGACTGCTATATTAAAGAAAATATCAAACCCTTGCGTAGGGTAGGTTAGGCGGCGATAAGTTATCAACCATTTCCTGCTAACTAACTATCCGCCGTAACCCACCAAAACCAAGCACTCAAGCTATGTTAAGATTTATTTTATAAATACCCTCTAGAGCGAAAAGTGTTGTAAGAAGATTGTTTGCCAAATATTTTGAACTAAGTTCTCTTCAAATTTCCTTAATAAAAGAACTCTTAAAATTCATCTAAAATTCATTTTTTATTTCCGTATTTATCCCCTAGATTTTTGTTATTAACACTATTTAAAATAATATTAAACCTCTTGAAGCTGGGTTAGCAACTTTAAGGGAGACACTTGTAGTCATGGGGCGGACATGGGGAAACGGAGAACTTTTCTTCAATGCCCCAACCCCAAATAACCAAGCCCCAATTCCTGTTTGACTACTGTCCCGGCTTAAGTGGATGGTCTGAAGCTGCAAACCATGAAAAATTGAGAGCGCTATTTGAAAACAATTTCAGGGGGAAATAATGTAATGTTACAACAATTATCTACTGTCAGTCTTAGTGCTGATAAAAAACTACATCCAATTAATTTGTTAGAACAGCTATCTCGCTTTCAGGCTGATGGTTGCTTACAGGTATCCTCTGGGTCAGTTGACTGGCTAATTTATTTCAATCAAGGCAAGTTAACTTATGCTACTAATTCAGTAGACCCCTTTGAGCGACTTGAACGTCATCTACGTCGTTTGAGTTATGAGGTTGCTACTCTGACTAGCGACGTTCGCATGCAAGTGACTTTAAATTTTGAAACTAAATCGCAAAATAATTTATCTTCCTACTCTAATGAGTATCAAGCTATTTGTTGGCTGCTTGAACAGCAATATATTAAGGATAATGATGCGGTAAAATTAGTAGGAAAATTAACTGAAGAAGTTTTTGAATTATACCTATCATTGTCAGATTTTGACAGTAAAAATTTTATTGCCAGCTCTGATATAGGGCATACATTATGTCATTTTCAACTGGGAAATCTGATTGAAAAATGCCAAAATAAGTTGCAAGCTTGGCAAGCTTTAGGTCCACAAATATGGTCGCCTTATCAGCGCCCTTATTTTTCGATAGCAGCCCACGATCAACCGAATCTTTCATCAGAACAAGTACATAAACTAGGCAAGCTATTGAGAGGATTTAGTTTTCGTCAGCTTGCCGTTCTGTTAAATCAAGATGCTCTGAAATTGGCTCAAAGATTGTCTCCTCTCATCAGGAATCAAACGATTATCTTACGTGACCCTCAGCACCCTTTTGATCAATTACCCAAAATCTCTAATTATTCTCTTAACAAGACTACCAGATCTAAAGCAAATTTGCTAACTGAAAATAACGCTGATGTTGAGAAATTAGGCGAAGCTTTAGCTGGCGTACCAAAAGCTCCAGGGTTACAGAAAACTTGTACAATCGCTTGTATTGATGATAGCCCGACAATTCTGAATGAGATTAAACGATTTTTAGACCAGGAAAATTTTTCCGTTTTCACAATCAGTGATTCGCTAAAAGCTTTAATGAAAATCATTAAAATTAAGCCCGACTTAATTTTAATGGATGTAGGTATGCCAAATCTCGATGGCTACAATCTATGCTCTATGCTCAGAAAGTATCCCCTATTTAAAAAGACACCAATTGTGATGGTGACAGGTAATAAAAGCATCATAGATAGAGCTAAAGCCAAGTTTGTAGGGGCAACTGACTATCTGACAAAGCCTTTCACCCAATCGGAATTGCTCAAAATAGTCTTTAGATATTTAACTTGAGCTTTTCACTTTTCTTTAGTTTGCGAGGAACCAGAACATGATTAAAGTTTTAGTTGCGGAAGATAATTCTTCTGAACGGGATCTAATTAGTAATTATTTACGGGAAGATGGCTATAATGTTGTCAATGCAAAAGATGGAAAAGAAGCTCTAAATAAAATCTCGGAAGAAAAGCCAGATGTGGTTCTCACAGATTTGGTCATGCCGGAAATGAATGGTCTTGAGTTGTGTCGCAGCTTAAAGAAGAATCCAGTCACCCATAATCTCCCCATTGTTGTCTGTACTGTTAGAAATAGCGATATAGATCGTCTTTGGGTCATGAGACAAGGGGTTGATGTTTATCTTGTCAAACCCTTTACTCAAAAGGAAATTCTTCGAGCTGTCAAATCTGTTGTAAGTTAATGACAATTAACAATGAATTTCTTTGAGTACCTAGTGCTAAATCCAAGTTATAGAGTTCTAAGCTCCTGAATTTGATTCACCCCATACCTTGATTGTCCCATCCGCACTACCACTGACAACGAGCTGCCCATCTGGGCTAAAAGCCACAGATGAAACATCCCCTGAATGCCCCGATAGAGAATGCAGAAGTTCCCCCGTGCCTAGATCCCACAGATGGAGCTTTCTGTAACTGCCACTCGCCAAAGTCTGTCCATCAGGGCTGAAGGCGACAGACAAAACATCACTTGAATGCCCAGATAGGGTGTACAACAGTTCCCCCGTGCCTAGATCCCACAACTTGATGGTTTTATCTGTCATCCCACTGCCACTAGCAAGAAGCTGCCCGTTGGGGCTGATGGCAATCGTCAGAACCAAGTCTGAATGTCCAGAGAAGGTATGAAGTAATTGCCCGCTTCCCTGATGCCACACCTTGATTGTCTTGTCCCCACAGCTAACAAGGGTTTGCCCGTCGGGACTGAAAGCAATAGCTGCCACCCCGCCTAAATGACCGCGTAACTGGCGGGGTAGAACTTTCTTGAAAATCTGTCGCAGCACGATCGCTTCCTCCCAACTGCCACTGGCAAGGATTTGTCCATCGGCACTTAAGGCGACGGAGAAAACCGCGTCGCCATGATTGGTAAAAGTTCGCAGCAATGTGCCGCTGCGCAGATGCCACAACTTGACAGTTTTGTCCTGACTTCCAGTGGCAAGAAGCTTGCCATCAAGACTAATAGCCAGGTCAGAAACCGCGTCGCTATGAGCTGTGAGAGTGCGTCTCCATTCGCCAGTAGGCAGATGCCACAGCCGGATGGTTTTGTCCCGACTGCCACTAGCAAGAGTTTGTCCATCGGGGCTAATCGCGACGGATGTTACTGCGTTGGCATGTCCAGTGAGGTGGTAACGGCATTCTAATAAACGCCAATTCACCCTTGTCTGTACCAACTGGGGTTCATTTGATTCCTTGGCAATTGGTTGTGCTCCAACAATAGTCCCCAACTGCCTCTTTGCTCCTGCCAGTCCTCCCAAAACCGCACCGTCAACTGGGGCTGAACTTTGACTGTCTGAGATGGCATCTTCAATTCTGGTTTGGTTCGGATTGACTGCCATTGCCACCTTATCCATCAGGACTCGTTGCGCGAGCAAATCTTTCACCGTCAAAAGTAAGACCCGCTGTTGATTCAGCTCAAAGGTCAGCTCAAATCGGTCTTTCTCTGTTTGACCTGGCGGAGTGAGAGGCATTACACAGACCTGCTGATGTTGATTCTGCAAAAGGCGAATTTCCCTTTGTTGAGAAAGCTGGTTACTGGTTATCTGACCTTGGGCATTGTAGGTGACTTCAACTGGTGTCACCTCTCTGAGTTCTCCAATATCTAGTAGAATCTCCTTCTGCTCATCCCTTGCCGCTTGCAGGATTAGGGATTTTGGTCGTTGGCTGGGATACTTCGTCCCTTTGTCAAATAGAGAGAAATAGAAATACCTATTGGCTCTAGAATCCCAGAGGCGAATGACATAGCTATGCTCGAGATAATCCTCTGCTCCTACTATCTGCCCCAGAGCCAAAGCTCCATGGGCGACAGCTTCAAGAGGCTTGTCTAGCTTCACCTTTTGCTGCCCAAAGTGGGAGATGAGCAACTGCTGCACGGCTCGAATCTGACAACTGCCCCCAACAAGCAATACCTGGTCAATTTCCTCTTTGCTAATGCCTTTGTTCAGGGCGATCGCCAGCAATTCATCTAAAGCTTGCTCAACTTGTGAGAGTAACTGTCCGGATGACAAAATCTCTTCAAACTCTTCCCGACTTAAATGCAATTCGTGGGATCTGCTATTTTCAGCATCAAACCAGCTTTCCTGGGCCTCAGTTGCAGTAGAGAGTTTGATTTTCAGTCGTTCTGCTACATCCAATAAATTCTCCCAGTCCCTCTGTTTAAATTCCGCCCGGGAGGCACCAATTTTTTGGAGGTAGTTCTCGACAATCCACGTATCAATATCGTCCCCGCCTACATAGGCATCTGAGGTGGCCAGCACTTCGGCTCGCAAGACCTTTTGTCCTCTATTGGCAGCTACTGTGCGCACTAGACTCAAATCCAGGGTGCCACCGCCAAAATTTACCGCCAGCACCACCTCTCCTGATCTGAAAGTCCCGTAGCCGAAGGCTGCTGCTGTGGACTCATCCACAATCTGAACAGTGGGGAGATTGAGCTTCTGTGCCAATTCCTGGAACCAATTGAGGTAGCGGTCAAAGCTTCCTACAGGCACGGTAAAAATCACTTGGCTCGGTTGTAGCTGTTGCGATACTACTTGTTGCCAAATTTGCTGGAGAAAAAATTCCGAAATGGATTCAGATGTATAGGTGTGACCGTCAATTTGGCGAGCTGGCGGTCGGTATTCTGCTGCTAAGTCCCCCTTAAAGGCTCGAAAGAGTCGAGAGGGTTGGTCAACTCCCAGATGCTGCGATCGCGCTGGTTCCCCCAACAGTAAGCGTTCAGGCTCTTGAACAAACACCAGAGAAGGCACCGTGCTGACCGACCCCTTAGTTGTCTCGAAGCACCGTGAAATTTGCTCAAATCTAAGGTTATTTGGGGTTTTAGTTGCGGGGTCTAAGGTAGAGATAACGGTGTTGCTGGTTCCGAAATCAATGGCAACAGTAGTCACTTTGTTCCTCCTGGGAGGGCAACAATTATCACTGTGATATTGTCCGATCCCCCTGCCTTTTTCGCTTGCTTAACCAGTTCAGTAGCCGCTTCTTCACAAGTAGGATTGGATTGAAGAGAGGAGCCAATTAAATCATCGGGGACTTCTTCTGTCAAACCATCGCTACATAAAAGCAGGCAATCACCCGATTGCACATCTAGGGGTTGTACCTCTATTTTTTGTAAATCCTTGCGCCCCAGACATTGAGATAACACGTGACGCCAGGGATGGATTCTCGCCTGTTCTGCGGTAAGCTCACCCATTTTCAGCGCCCGCGCCACCCAGGTGTGGTCTTCTGTGATCTGCTTTAATTGGGAGCCTCGCAGCCTATAGAGCCGAGAATCCCCTACATGGGCGCACCAAGTCTTTTCTTTACGGAATAACAGCACCACGGCAGTAGTACCCATATCCCCACGCTCTGGATGATTCCCTTGGTCGTCTAGAATATCTTGGTTCGCCCGATCGAATGCCTCTTCCAGTAAAACATTAGAGGGAGAAGGAGAATCCCAATGCTCCTCCAGATAAGCTTGGATCTGCTTAGTAGCGATCTCACTAGCCTCTTGTCCTCCAGCGTGTCCTCCCATACCATCGGCAACAACGAAAAACCGTCCCTCAGGGTCTATATAGTAGTAATCCTGATTGACCGATCGTAGAATTCCCGGATCAGTGAGCCCCGTGACGCGAGGTTTCATAATCTCTTAGCTTGCTTCAAAAAATTTACCAATATTAAAACATGCGATCTAAGCGATCGAGCCGTCTCAGAATACGAAATAGTGCCCAAGCCGGAGCTGCTGCCACTAAAACAACCACTACCGCCATTTTCACATATCCGTTGATCAATAAGAGAGTAGCAGACAAAATGAAAGCGCTGATAAGTAAAGTATAATTAGTTCCCAGTTGAATTGCACTGAGGCGGCGCAGTACCCGGTCAGATTCGACAGACCGCACCCGCACCCGCAGGTCTCCACGCTCTAATTTATCTATTGTATCCTCAATCCTTCGGGGTAGCCCTAAAGCCGTACTGCTTACTTGAGCTGCTTGTCTTCCCAGCTGATCAAGGATGCTTCTGCCGTTTTGTGGGTCGTCGTTGGTCATAAGCTGCATTGCAAAAGGTTGTGCAACCTCCATAAAGTTAAATTCCGGGTCTAAGCCTTTCCCCACACCTTCTAGGGTAGAAAAAGCTCGCATGACAAAGGTAAAAGTTGCCGGAAAGCGAAAAGGCTGATCGTAGACAATCTCATAGAGATCATCGCTTATTTGATTTATCGATTGCTCTTCAAACGGCTTGTCCATAAAGTTATCCAGCATGAACTGGATTGAGCGCCGCACTGGTCCCATATCATCCACGGGGGATAGAGCACCCAGGTCAATTAGAGATGTTACTATCCTCTGGGCATTTTTTTCGGCAATTCCAAACAGAGTGTCCATCAATTTCTCGCGGACATTGCTTTTAATCTGTCCCATCATGCCAAAGTCATAGAAAATTAGTGCCCCTTCAGGACTAACCGCTAGATTACCCGGGTGAGGATCTGCATGGAAAAAGCCATCATTGAGCAACTGTTGCAGATAAGCTTTCGCCCCCAGCTGAGCCAGCAACTTTCGGTCTAAGCCCGCAGCTTCGAGAGCTTCGTAGTGACTAATTTTAATCCCCGGTAAATATTCTAGAGTCAAAACTCGCGGTGCGGTATAGCGCCAATAAACCCTAGGCACCCTCACCCACTTTTGCTCTCGAAAGTTGCGGCGGAAGGTATCCGCATTGCGACCTTCATTGAGATAATCGGTTTCTTGCCAGAGGATGCGGCAGCACTCGTCGTAAATTCCCAGCCAGTCTCGCCCCCTTCCCCATCTAGGATGGTTTTGAAAATAGCTGGCAATCCGTTTGAGAATTGCTAAATCAATGGTGAATAGTTGTTTGAGACCTGGTCGCTGTATTTTAACAACTACCTCTTCGCCAGTGTGAAGCTGGGCTTTATGAACTTGCCCCAAACTGGCGGCAGCCAGGGGAGTGGGGTCAAAACTGCGGAATAGTTGAGAAACGGATTTGCCTAAATCTGCTTCAATAATTGCTGCTGCTTGCTCATAGGTGAATGCCGGGACGCGGTCTTGCAGTTTGGCAAGTTCTTCGACATATTCAGAGGGGAATAAATCGCCACGGGTGGAAAATAGCTGACCTACCTTGATGAAGGTAGGTCCCAACTCTAGCAGGTTCTCTCGAATCCAAATCGCTTGAATTTTGCGTCGAGTATATAGTTTTTCCTCTGTATATCCGCCTCTATAGCTCCACTTTTTTCCGTTGAGCCACAGCTTGAACAAAAAGATGAGAACAAATCGCCAAATATCAAAGCGTCGGCGGTTGCGGGAGTAATTTTCTCGATTCCAGCGATAAGCTTTCTTGGCAGCATCAGGTTTGGCAACACGCTTTGGGGACAAAGGGTTAGGTGTGTATTGAAGAGAATTTTGGGAGTTTTGAGAGAGGACAGACACTCGGTTTCTCAAGTCGATTTTTACTGAAAACTGTTTTTATTAAAGACGATACAGAGGTTTCCCGCGACCAATAGCTGTCTTTCGACCAACTTGGCGCTTTGTTGGTACTGACTCTTTATTCCTCAGGCTGACTGAGTGCGATAGTTTTTTAACTCGGCGCGTAAGCTAGCGATTTCCGCTCGGAGTTCGTCGATCATTTCTTGTAAATCAGCAGGAGAATCTGTCCCAACTGAGGTTGAGGTGGTGCTGCTCCCTTGGCTTCCCTTTTCTGCTTCCTGCTCCGCTCTGGCAAGTACTTCCTCAGTGAATTGCCGCAGTCGCTCCCGTTGTTCGGCATCGAATTTGCCCAGTTCGCTTAGGGCATTGGTGAAGGTGTCTTCAATCTTCTCGCTGAGAACTTCGGCTAAGGCTCTGCCAAAAAAAAAGGCGTGGATGACCGGATTACTCATGGCAACATTTCTTAATGGGTTTCGTTACAAATTATATCTTGCTTCTCCAAAATCCTCAGATTGGGAGAAAAATGATACCTTCACACTTTCTTAAGGGTTGAAATCGGGAGCAGTGGATATCGGCCAGTCCTGGCGTGCTGGAAAGGATTGCTCCGAGTGCAGGATAGTGGAACCTGGTTGCTCTGGGCGGTTGAAGCGAAGGGCGCAACCGAATCCCACTCCAGCAGAGGCAGCGATCGCACTGGTCATGAGCAGAAACTCAAACAGGGCTCCTAATCTAGGAGTCCGGCGGCGGACGGTGCGAGTTTTGACTAATTTTCTGCTCTGTAAAACCGACATAATACCCTAGATTCGGAGTCTAACTTTTGCCACTCTAATCCAAGAAATATCATAGCGCAGCTGTTTGTGTTCACCCTGGGAAACTTCCTGCGATCCCAAATCCGGATTTTCAACCCCCTTTATTTTAGGGCTATACTTTTGCCGTTTTTGACCTCGCTCCCTGAGTAGAAATACTCAAGAATCTGGGAAAGCGTCGTCTGGATATGCAGCAGTTTGTTCCTTTAGAATTGTTCAGCTATTTTCTGGTTTTTCAATGTCACTTCTCGAAACCAAACTTTATCTATTTCCAAGGATATTTATGGGGACTAAGGTAATTTAAGAGATTTTTGATGAGGGATGCGCTGTCACCTCCTTGATAGAATTGTAGACGTCCAACACCCAAATATAAGCCGTAGGGTTTCTCTCCCGCCGGAAAAGCAGTGACACCAAAGAGGTAAACACCACTATATGGTGGGTTTTCTCTCGGCTTAAGACCAACAGTGAAGGTTGTACCAGGTGGGATTGGAGGGTCGAAAATTACCGAAATTGCATCTGTTTCAGAGTCTTTTCTCACTGCTTGCAAAGTCAGTCTTTCTCCTTTGTGCCTGTGTGTGCCTTCAAAGGCGACAGTTTTCTCAAGTCGAAAGTCGATGTCTTCTTGTCCCTGACGCTGGCGAATTGTCAGTTTTTGCAGAGGTTCACCGGCATTTTCTGGCAAATATATAGTGAAATAATACTTGGCTTCCCGCACCCTGACACTACTAAAGGTGGTGACAGCATTAATTAGGCGAGGAGATTTGTCAAAAGAAACCCTTCCATCTGGCAGTTGAATTGCTTGAGTTGAGGTAACAGGTATGGTCAATATACCAGCGGTACTCAGAGTGATTGCTAGTCTTGAAATATGCATAACACTAGGATAGCTCATGAGGAGCCCATTGCTTGAACTTAGCCTCTAGTTCTATTAGTAATCTGGGCTATCCACTTCAATAATTAGAAGAATTGTTTTGGAGTCTCATAACGACTCGAAATTTTCTCTCAAAAAAATTTCCGCCTCAGTGCGATCGCTAATCTCCCCATCCAGAGTGGCTGTCAATAAACCATCCAGAATTTGCTTATACCGAGGTCCAGGTTTGTAGCCAAGAGCTTTCAAATCATTGCCGTTTAAGGGGGACTGTATCTTTGACCAGTAGGTGAGATACTGCCAAATTGCACGGCGGATATTTCTCGGACTTCTCACTGCCAACAATACCAAGCTAGGTAACTTATACTGGCGCAGCAATTTGACTATTTCACTGGGGCGATGACAATTGGCCAGAGATTCAGTAACTTCGATTTGCACTTGAGCTAGCTGTTTAAGCCTTTTAATACTATCCTTTGGCAACTGAAGATTTGTTGCTACCTTGCCACGCTCAGAGGGAACTAAATAAGCAATTAAAACCTCCAATCGGATCTGCCAATGGCCCAGGATGTTTTCCGGATCGAGCCACCTCAGCCAACGATCGACACAGCGTATTTGCCACCATAACTGCTCATTTAACTCCAAAGTCGGATGCAGACAGCGGAGAGCTCCTAAAGACGCAAGTAGCTGCAAGGCTCTTTTCCAGTAAGGAGCTTGAAGAATATATTTTAATTCCGCTTTTAGCCTAGTTGTCAGTGCTGGTGCTCGGTGATTTTCTTCCCTTAAGCGCTCATAAATCCCGCTTTCAATAGCGTAACGGATGTACTCTTCAGTATGGGGCTCAATCTCAAATTCCAGCCTCACCGCAAAGCGCACCGCACGATAAATCCGCGTTGGATCTTCGATGAAGCTATTGGGGTGAAGAACCCGGATTTGGCGCGATCGCAGGTCGAGGAACCCGCCAAAGAAATCCAGCAACTCCCCTGCTCTGGGAGCGGTAAGCCTTATAGCGAGAGCGTTAATGGTAAAATCTCGCCGATAAAGATCTTGGCGAATCGAGCTGGCTTCCACTTCTGGGTTTGCTGCTGGGTAGGGATAGAACTCTGTGCGCGCCGTGGCAATATCCAACCACAAAGAGCCTAATTCTGGGTCTTTATGCCATAACAGAGCAGCGGTTTGAAACTCTCCGTGGACTGACAAACGAGCAAGGGGATAGAGTTCTCGAAGCTTAGAAGCCAATTCCACCCCAGCACCCTCGTCGCAAGAACGGTGAAAACCATCTACTACCAAGTCGATGTCTTGCAGCAGTAGCTTTTCATCTTCCTCAGCTAGCAGTAAGTCTCGTACAGCACCACCAACCAGATAGAGATGCCAACCTCGCTGCTGTGCTTCGGAGGAGGCTTTATTTAGAAATTGCCAAATTGGGGATGCCAAGCGATCGCGGATAGATGGCAACAGGCAAGAAGTTAGGGGCAATTTTTCCCTTTGACTCTCTCGCCTTTCATCTCTTTCTTGATGCAACTGGCGCAACACATCAGTGCGGGTGACAATCCCCAATAGTTGCCCAGACTGCAACACGGGCAAGCGCCCCACATCATAAGTCACCATGAGGGATTCAATTTCCCGGAGGGGGGCATCGGGGGTAATGGTCTTGAGGTTTCTCGTCATGTAACCCTTCACTGGCGCATGACTAAAGCCGTGGTGCAATGCCAGATCCAAATCCCGCCGGGAAATAATCCCTACTAACTGATCGTTCTCATCCACCACAGACAGACCAGAGTGACCATAACGGAACAGGATTCTCTGAGCTTGTTCAATTGTAGTATTCGGTCGAATTGTCCGCACTGGGGAGGACATCAAATCCCTTGCTGTCGGAGGGTGAGGAATTTGGGCTTTGAGTAGATGGACTAACTGGTTCAAGGTTGCTTCTGGATCGACACCCCGCATCATCACTGAAGCAGCTTGGGAATGTCCTCCACCGCCGAACGGCTCAAATAGCTGATTGAGATTAGTTTGGTAAATGCGCGATCGCCCAATCACGGTTAATCGCTCCTGGTTGAGTTGTTCGGGATCTGCTTCACCCCGATGCCGAGTATATAGATGTGCTAACAGTAGGGCATCACTTTCGGTTAAATCCACCAATCGCTCCGCCAGATTGGACAATCCAGGGATAAAAGTCTCGGTTTTGAGCAGCACCGAAGCAATCGTGTACCCCTGCACCGTTGACTTTTGCAGCTTTTCTAGGGCTTCTGTTAATAATTGTTGCAATTGGGGAGACAAACTCGGCTCAACATATTCAGAGATAGTCCGCACATTTGCTCCCTGTTCCATCAACCAAACCAATGCTCTGGCATCACGGGAGGTTGTTTGGTCAAAGGTAAGTGAACCCGTATCCACATGGACTCCCAGTGCCATCACTGTGGCTTCAAAGGGAGTGAGTTGGATATGCTCTTGCTGTAGCCGTTCGACGATTAGGGTGGTTGTTGCCCCTACCGCTTCAATCTGGATATCAGTAGCAGGGATATCTGATTCGGCATCTAGGTGATGGTCATAGATTGAAATTGAGGTTAATTGGGGCAAATCAAACCATTGGGCTGCCTTACCCAAGCGATCGCGCTGTTGGGTATCTACTACTGTGAGGGAACGAATTTTTTTCGGGTTGACACTGCGGCGTTCAATCAGGGCAAACTCATCTCGGTGCAATGCCAAAAAATCCCGAACTGTGGGGTGAGCCCCACCTGTGAGCACTACTCTTCCCCCCTTTTTCAGGCGCGTTAGCCCCACTGCCGCTCCCAAAGCGTCAAAATCAGCAGTTTGATGGCACAAAATCAAATCCATGGTGTTGTCTTTCCCTAGACTAGACTTCGTCGCTGCTTCGCAGTTCAGACTAGACTTCGTCGCTGCTTCGCAGTTCAGACTTCTCAGAGGGGGTCAATTTTTGGTAGCGTACTATGCAGGAAGAATTTCTGATTATCAAATTCAAACTGAGTGGTTGTATCCACTCGCTTACTGTCTTGGGAGAACCGCGAAATGTCTATCCTCTTTCAATTATCACTTATTGCTTTAGTTCTGTTTTCCTTTGTTATGGTCATTGGAGTTCCAGTGGCTTATGCCTCTCCTCAAAATTGGGGTCAGTCTAAATCTCTGCTCTTTATTGGCTCTGGCATCTGGATACTACTTGTGATTTTGGTTGCTGTCTTGAACTTTTTCGTTATCTAATGAAGGGGACTGGTGATCCGACGCGCAGAAATCTTTGATGCGCGAGCATCGCAGTGACTGGTGACTGGTGACTGGTGACTGGTGACTCTCCAGAAACTTGAAAGAAGTTTCGATTTTTCTTATTCGATATGGGGTTGGTTGCCTGTTGCCTGTTGCCTGTTGCCTGTTGCCTGTTGCCTGTTGCCTGTTGCCTGTTGCCTCGTTGTCAGACGCTGGTGACTGGTGACTGGGAAAAACTAATCACTAATCACCAATCCCTAAATACCAATCCCTAATCACCAGTCCCTAATCACTAATCACCAATCACCTTAAAGCATGGCAGTTTTCGAGGGAACCTTTACTCACGATCCATCATCATTCCGTTTCGCTATCGTCATCGGTCGATTTAATGACTTGGTGACAGGTAAACTCTTATCAGCATGTCAAGATTGTCTGAAGCGTCACGGTGTCGATATCAATCCTAATGGCACTCAAGTTGACTATGTTTGGGTGCCTGGTAGTTTTGAGATTCCCCAGGTAGCTCGCCAACTGGCAATATCCCGTCGCTATGATGCTGTGATTTGCCTCGGCGCAGTTATCCGGGGTCAAACTTCCCATTTTGATTACGTCGCTGCTGAAGCGGCGAAGGGCATTGCTGCAGCAGGCTTTCAAACGGGTGTGCCAGTAATTTTTGGCATTTTGACCGCAGATACGATGCAGCAAGCCTTAGAAAGAGCAGGCATCAAGAGTAATTATGGCTGGAACTACGCGCTGAATGCTTTAGAAATGGCGAGTTTGATGCGACAAATTAATGGCAAGATATCAGCGCCTTCCTATTCTGACTATGATGACTCTGATGAGGGAATAACACCAGTCCTTCCCGTTGGATCGGCAGAAAATCTGATGGCATCGGATCAATCAGCCAAAGAAATACAGGAAAAGTGACTGTGTACTGTGATGATGACTCTCCAGAAACTTGAAAGAAGTTTCTATTTTTCTTAATCGACGTGGGGTTGATTCCCTGTTCCCTGTTCCCTGTTCCCTGTTCCCTCCTTTTGCCTTTTGCCTTTAGACTACGTCGCTGCTAACGCAGATGCCTTTTGCCTTCGAGCGCAGCGAGTGTCTGTTGCCTCGTCCTCAGACGCTGGGAAAAACTAATCCCTAATCAAAGTAGTTGACAGATCGAGATTATTTTGCGTATAGTATTATGAGGTACTCAAAAAGTGCGGGTATAGCTCAGCGGTAGAGCGTCACCTTGCCAAGGTGAATGTCGCGCGTTCGAATCGCGTTACCCGCTTGCAAGTCAAAATAATCAGTAGCGTTTATTATTTTTGCCATGGTTCAATATGTAGAATGGCAAGGTAACACATAGGGGTGTTAGTCTGGGGAACTTTTAGAACTTTGTCCTGGAGTCCGGTGTCTCCCCGTCTCCCCCTCTCCCCGTCTCCCCCTCTCCCCCTGCTCCCCCTGCTCACCCTGCTCCCCTTCTCTAGTATTTCTCCCCCACCGTAGGACATATACTAGATATTGCCAATTCCCAATCACCTTGGTATACTCCTGTGCGACCTCAGAAAGCTCAGAAGATAGATTTGAATACTGATTACCCCTGTCCCAATTGCAGTCGGGGTCGTCTGTTACGAATTACTCTGACAGAAGCTTTTGGCTGCGATCGCTGTCAGCAAATCTTTGTTCTGGAAGATAATGGTCAGGTGATTGAACAATTGTCCTCTACCTACTCTTACAAGCGTACTTGGTGCTGGACAGGGCATCGCTGGATTGCTGTCCATTCCGGTTTGGGGGAAAGTTATTTCCGGCTGGCGTTGCTAATTATTCTGGTGGTGCCGCTGATTGTCTACCTGTTGTGGCGGATAGGGTCCGATCCCGATCCTCAAGGGTCCGATCCTGATAGATGGAAGATGATTTTATCTATTTTGTTAGCGGTGCTGCTGTCTGTCTTATCACCACTAATTGTCTGGTTAATTAATCGGCGTTAGAAATAATGAAAATTGACGAATATAACAGCGCACCAAACCCGATGCTCATGTCAGTTAAGCGTGCCTACGGCGCTTTTCTAGAACTGGATACGAGCAAAGGAGTGGATCG
Source organism: Xenococcaceae cyanobacterium (assembly GCA_051439465.1). GTDB lineage: Bacteria > Cyanobacteriota > Cyanobacteriia > Cyanobacteriales > JBFRWF01 > JBFRWF01. Next base: position 16,811 of record JBFRWF010000379.1, read on the forward strand.
CAGCCGGGGCGTTAAAGCAATGGCTCAGGAGATTGAGAATGCCTTTGACAAGATTTTGGAAGCCAACACCCTGGATCTGGAAATGAGCCGAGAAATGGCAGTGCCAGAAAAGATTCTGGATTGGTTGAAGCTAACGCCAGAGCGGTTGCAGACAACTGTCAAGATCTTGCAACAGCTAGCAGAGTTATCAGATCCGATTCAGCGGGTGATGAATGCCCCTTATCAACTCAACCCCTCCCAAACTTACTGCCAACTGATGCCTCTAGGGGTGATTGCGTTAATTTACGAAGCGTTTCCGGAATTAGGAGCGATCGCAGCGGGCTTGTGTATCAAGACTGGCAACAGCCTAATTCTGCGCGGCTGTAGCTCAGCGAGTAATTCTAATGCCGCGATCGCCCAAGCCCTACAAACCGCCCTTGAAGAGGCTGGATTGCCCGCAGGTTGTCTAGAAGTCCTATCCTCGGATCAGGGGTCTTCTATTCAAGATTTGGTCGAACAAGACCAGTATCTCAATCTGGTGATTCCCTACGGTCGTCCAAGCTTAGTTCAGCAAGTGATACAACTGGCAACCACTCCGGTTTTAAAGTCGGCAATAGGCAACTGCTATCTTTACTGGTCTCCCAGTGGCGATTTGGATCTAGCCCGCTGGGTGATAATAGATAGCCATGCCAGTCTACCAGATCCAGTTAATGCAATTGAGAAAGTTCTCATTAATCCTAATTACAAGCCCTCCTCCCTGGTGAGACTGTTCAACAGTCTCAAGGAGAAGGGCTTTGAACTGCGAGGGGATGCAGAATTATTAGAAGAATTTCCTGAACATTTGACCCCGGTAAGCGAATCGGAATGGGGAAGCCCTTATCTCAATAAAATTGTCGCTTTTAAAATAGTTGATAGCCTCTCGGAGGCGATCGCCTGGATTAATCAATACAGTAGTAGTCATGCTGACTGTCTGGTTACCGAGTCCTACCAGGAAAGTCGCCAATTTGCGATGGGGATTGATAGTGCTTTGGTGTACATCAATTCCTCCCCTCGATTCTACCGCATCTCCAAAGGAGGAGAATCAGTTTTTCTGGGTATGTCTAACCAGAAGGGACATCGCCGAGGCTTGATTGGCTTAGAGACTTTTACTACTCTCAAGCAAGTTGTTCAGGGAGATGGGATAGTGGGGTACGCTAAACCTCATTAAATCTATGCAGCTGACGGGGTGACAAGCCCGTCAAAACCTTTGCTCTACTAGGGTTTCCCCCCTTTGACTTGGCGATAAAATCAAGTAACGGGATAGGCTTATTGAGAATGCCAATAATGATAATCATTCTTTAGTGGGGGAGGTAGGACAGGCGTTGGCCTGTCCTACCTCCCTAATGTTGATTTTTTAGTCAGTTTTTGTCCTTGGCTGATTTTGCGATAAAGTTTTTATATTGTTCAGTTATTTCAGGGATTTTATAGCTTTTCTAGCAGATTTTTTGTACTTTCTATAGTTGAGAAACAAGGCAATAGTTATTAAAAACGATACAATAGATAGTATTAAAAAGCTCACCCAGATAATTTTATTATATATGCCTGAAAAAAATGTCAACAAGAACAGAATTAAAAAAGCAAAAGCTAATGAGAAAGCAACTCCCAAGTAATTCAACTCCTTGATAAAATTTTCATCCCATGTCTTTTTGGTTAAATTCAGATAAGCACGTGCTCGAAAAACACCTCTTTGAATGCGCCCAGCTACAATTACCTCGTTGCCGTTACTAATAATTGGAACTTCCCCCTTAGCACATATAAACACTACAGGTTGTCGATTAAGTTCAAAACTTACGGCGCTAGGTACATGATGACGTTCAAGGCTTGATACAATACCTCTTATTGCTTTCATATAATAAGGGAAATATAGGCTAACAACTTAAAGCGGGACACTTGGAGTAGGGAACTTCGGATCAGGGAACAGGGAACTTAGGAAATAGAGAATAGGTAATGGAGAACAGGTAATGGAGAATAGGTAATGGAGAATAGATAATGGGGAATATAGCAGTCCTAAATGAGTCTTGGCCAATCAAAACATATATAAAACGACCAGAACCCTTACCCCCTGTTGCCTGTTGCCTGTTGCCTGTTGCCTGTTCCCCTCCTTTTGCATGCAAGCCTTTAGACTTCGTCGCTGCTGACGCAGATGCCTTTTGCCTTTGAGCGCTCTGCGGAGCAGCGACGTAGTCAAGCGAGTGCCTGTTCCCTTTTGATTACTGTCCCGGCTTAAGTGGATAGCCTAAATATATTTAACCTCGGAAACAGGAGCGCAATTGCTCCAATGCCGGGTGAAAAGGGTTAAGGGTAAGAGTGCCCTCTTGATGAAGAATACTACAGAAGGGAATAACTTCCATGACACTATTGGTATAGGCGATTGCCTCCAAATCCTTGACAAAATCACGATTCCATGTATTCAGCTTCACAGGTTGACCATGACCTTTTAGCCACCTCAAGAGTTGCGATCGCGCAATACCCGGTAAAATCCCCACATCCGTCGGTGGTGTCCACCAGCAACCATCTTTCCAGCCCCAGAGATTGCCCGTACTGGTTTCGAGCCAGTTTCCATTATTATCGATTAAAATAGCTTCCTTTGCCCCTAGCTTTTGCGCCTGTTGCAGCGCTAGCCATGCTCCTAGATAATTACCCGTTTTGTAAGTAGCTAACGAACGCCGAAATAAAGTCGCATCTGCCAGCCATGCTATCACCCCTTGTTGTTGACGTTCCCTTAAATCCCCTGGTAAAGAACGCCCAATAATCCACTCTCGCCCATCGGCAAAGATTACCATCCTCAATACACGAAAAGAGGGTAGTAATGCCTCTGCACCTTGCCGCAACCGTTTCGGGTCCGGTAGTTGCCAGCCAAAAGTCTGTAAACTGTCCCGCAGGCGATCGCAGTGTGCTGTCCAGTTCGTCAGGGGGTGATCTAACGACTGGTGATAAACTCGCAGGGTAGTAAAAACCGTGGCTCCGTAAAGCAAGCCAGGCTCATTAATCTCTACTTTCAGAGTATCCCCCTGAATTAACTCACCGTCATACCAAAACATTAGAATTATGAATTATGGCTCAATGAAAAATGACTAATAACAAAAACCAACCAGGAGTTTTCTGGCTTCAAGTTTGGGGCATAGCAGCGATACAAGGCGCGATTACCCTGAGTTGGGTAATTTACAATATGTATCTTCCTGGACTGTTAGTTCAGTTGGGTTTTGCGGCAGGTCTAGCTAAGGTATTGCTCATTGTCGAAAATGCCCTAGAAGCTGTAATCGAACCTACTTTTGGAGGACTTTCTGATAGACAGCAGCGACTGATAGGGAGTCGCCTTCCCTTGATTTCTGTAGGAGTCATCCTCTCATCGGCGTTGTTTATCGCTATTCCAGCAGTAGTCATCTTTGGCAATCTCCGTTGGTTGTTACCCGGATTAGCAGTCCTTTGGGCTTCGGCAATGGCAGTATTTCGCAGTCCAGCAATGTCCTTGTTGGGGCGTTCTGCTCCTACAGATAAATTACCCCAGGCAGCAAGTATATTAACCTTAGTCGGGGGATTAATTGGATCATTCAGGTTTGATACTTATGGGATTATTCTCAAATTGGGACCAGCTTTTGCCTTCGCCATTGGTTCAGTGACATTGTTGGCTGCTGCTGCTGCTTTGCGTTTTGTCCATCCTCCTGAGCCTCCAACCCCAGAAACAACAGAGCCAGCACCTATCTCCTTCCCTATCCTGGGATTGATTTTGGGAGCAGGTATCAGTGTGGGTTGGGGATTGCGGTTTCTGATCCCAACTATTAGCATGGTACTCGCTCAACAACTAAGTAAGAGCAACCACCAATTGGCAATGATGGGATTTTTCATTGGTCTGGGTTTGGTTGCACTGCCAGCAGGCAAATTAGCTGTTAAACTTGGTAACTCCAAGGCAATGCTAATTGGACTAGGAACAATAGTAGTATTCTTACAGCTGTTGGCATTTATCCCCAATGGAGTAGTTGTGGGAGTTGCTGTAGTTGTCCTGTTTGCTGCTTTTAGCTTGGTGCTCAATGGAGCAGTTCCTTTTGTCCTTGGGTTAGTTCCGGCGCAACGTGTGGGACTGGGAGTGGGAATGTATTTCGGAGGTTTTGGAGGGGCAATTAGTTTGTTTGAATTTGTCTTTTCTCAACTTACCAAAATGACTCCTACTATTGGAGCAATTGGGGGAGCGATCGCCTTTTTGGCAGCAGCGCTATGTATTGCCTTGAGTATGGGACTGCAAAAAAATAAGTAGATGGTAATCTAAACTACATTTTCGCGCCCACCAACTCTGAAAGCATTTGATAACTCTGATGACGATAAACATCCGCAAACGATTCTGAGTCGGCTAACTTGTATGGCTCCAGCCCGTCTTTAGTTCCCACTGAAATCTGACCCTCTTGTTGGATAATCAATCGGTGCTGAGGCAATACATCCCTGGCGAGTATCTTTTCTATCTCTGTCGGTTCTTCCAGAATCACTACATTACTGCCCAAGTAAGCTATACCCTCCTGGATAAAGATTCCTTCAGGATACTCAGCAATCAAAAGGTCGAGCTGTGGGTGGCGCAGTAAACTTTGCACCAGGCAATTGTAGTTTTGGTAGTTATAGTGGTAGTTCTTGGTATAGTTATTGAGCCAGACTCCACCGCGACAGACACCGCCAATCAGCCAATGGGGATAGAACTTGAGCAGATAATTAATCAATTCAACCAGTTTCTCTGGCAACAAGCGATTACAAGTGATAATTGGTATTCGACAAGGTTGAGTTGCACCGAAGAGAAATTTGAGGATCCGACTGGGAACATCAATGCTATTGCCAATAGCTGGCTTGAGATGCATAAAAACTCCAGGTGCGGCATTGATTTCGATAATACCCAAGTTCCCTTCTTGCCAAGATTGGGATAAGTCGGGGGTAATGACATCAATACCTAGGCAAACCAGACGGAAGTATTGGGCAATTTCGGAAGCTAACTGGCGATTATCAGGATGAATCAGAGGGGTGACATCCACACTAACTCCACCAGAGGAAATGTTGGCGACTTGGCGTAGATAGACTAGCTGTTCTGGTTTAAGGATACTGTTGACAGATAAATTTTGCTCTTCTAGATAATTTTCCAGCACCTCATCGATAATGATTGGAGCTAGAGCCGAAGTCGGGCTATCCTGTCTCATGGGGGTGTTATTTTCCTGCTCAATTAATTCGGCGACCGTCGAAGTTCCATCCCCAATTACAAAGGGAGGACGGCGTTCCATTGCCGCTACAAATTCACCACCCACACAGAGTAAGCGAAAGTCACTACCAGCTAGGCTCTGTTCGACAATAATTTCTACCCCTGTGTCAACACTAGCAGCTTTGGCTTGGCTGAAAGCTAGCTCTAAAGCTCTTTCAGTTTGAATATTGGCAGTTACCCCCATCCCTTTGTGTCCCACTACTGGTTTAACTGCAACTGGATAGCCAATTGCGGCTGCGGTGGCCAAAGCTTCTTGAGAGTCAGAAACTACTTTTCCAAATGGAACCGGGAAGCCACAACGAGCTAAAAACTCCTTACAGTCATCCTTATAGGTGGTAAAGTCAGAATCTAAATGACTGTCTCTATCAAAGGTAGTAGAAATTCCTCGTACCTGATATTTCCCATAACCATATTGTATGAGCCTTTCATCAGGTAAGTAAAATGCCGGAATCCCCAAGGAGTAGGCAGCACGGAGCAGAGCATAGCTAGTAGGACCTCCATAGATTGAGCGTCGAAATAGCTTCTGTAGGTAACGCAGTCGTGCTGAAAAATCGAATTTTTCCCGCCGGGTAATGGCTTCTAGCCAATCCCTAACTAAATCAACAACCCCGCGACTGGTGCGCTCATCAAGTGAGGCAATAGCAATTCGGTCAAAATCCCGCTCAGAGTGAATACTAAAACTTTCTAAAGGGAGTTCTAACTCTAATTTATTGACCTCAGAAATAGTCCGAGCAACTAGAGTGATATAGTCAGATATTTGGATTTTCCGGAGCGGTGGAAGTTGCTGACTAATCTGGACCAGATAATCATCAATGTGATGAAGATTTACCTCAGTACCAAGAGCCAAGTCAAAAACTAGAGCAGAGGTATTGAGATAGAGATTAGGACCAAGATAGTGTTGGTAGTTGAAAAAGTGAAAATTGGGAGCAGTATCTAGACTCACTTAAATCCTGGTCGAATTGTCAACCAGTTTCTCGAATAATTTTGGTATCTTATTTTACTAAATTTTGAAAACTTAGTCATTAACTATCTAGGATCGGATAGCAAGGGCTGATTTTTCGAGTTTTGAAACCCTTATATAGTAGGCGTTTCGAGCGCTTATTGCACTTCATGACAGCTTCGCGCCTGACTGCCTGACACAAGTAATCGAAAGCTAACAATAATGGCATTGTTGAGAATTCAGCCTCGGCGTGATCGCGCTTCTCCTACCTCAGCGCGATCGCATTTGGTCAAGCCTGTTAGTCTAAACTCCAGTTGAGACGAGCAGGGGAAGCAGAGGAAGCAGGGGGAGAAAGCTGATTTTTTCGTTGAAAATTTATCTCCCCGTCTCCGAGTCTCCCCGTTTCCGGAGTCTTTCTCAGGGTTAATTGTTAAAAACTCGGATAAATCACGAGAGCTAACAACTGCAAGAGATTTTGTTTGAGAAATTATCACTGAGGTGAGAAATCGGTTTTTGTTGATCGCAGCAAAAATTTGATTGGCTCACCTTCCCAGGTAGAGCCAAGAAAAGAGGAAACCCGGTTTTTCCCCAATGTTGAAGCTAATTCGTCTTGCCAGCACAAGGATTTTCCTTGCCAGCACAAGGATCCTTGCCTGCACAGGGATTTTCTTTCTTCTCATTACCGTTATCAGGAGCTCCGTTCGTTTTCTCAGACCCTTCACCACCACAGCCTGTTACCAATCCCAGACTTAAGATTGAGACAGCAGCAAAAGTAGCAATATACTTGATTCTCATGATTCCTTAGTCTTAACGTTTGTTTACATTTGCATTTTGAGTTATCCGTAATTATAACGGGGTTAAACTGAGTTTAAGCTGAGAAAATATTTGGTATTTTATGGAAAGTATGGATTGGCTAGTGAGTGATGATGGACGCTGCGAAGCCTGTGATGTACCTAGTGACTGGGAATGGTCAACGAAACCTTATCGACTTTATCGCTTTCTCACTGACTTAGAAGATATTCTTGAGCAGGTGAGGGATGACAGCCAACGCCTCCAGGCAATTCGTCCCCTGGTGCGCCGCTTACTCAGCAGTTCCTACTGGCTACAGGGTGAATATCGGGAACCCAACCCTGAGACAGGCTGGTCAGTGCTGATGCTTTATGATGAAGTAGATTTCCCCTTAACGGTGCAAATGGTAGTCTGGCTACCAGGAAGAGTTTCTCCCATTCACAATCATGCAACTTGGGGCGTGGTGGCTTTGATAAATGGAGAGGAGAAAAACACCCTTTGGCGGCGCACCAACGACCCTGAATTTCCAGATCGCATCGAACAGGTTGGGGAACAAATTCTAGTGCCTGGTGATATTATTAGTTTTACTCCCAATGCTATCCATGGTGTGGAAGCGATGGGGGATGAACCGACAATTAGTTTTAATATTTATGGCGAAACGAACTACGAACAGCGATTTGAGTTTGACCCTCTAACCCATACTGCCAAGAATTTTTAGATAGGGAATCATAAGCTACAGACAAGATCGTCTATTGCCCTTTCAAGATTGATTACAACAAATTACAGCATGAAATATTGGCGAGAAGCGAGTGCGGTTGCTCAGAGAATTTTAACGGAATTGTGGAGACGTCGCCGCAGTCTCATTTTTTGGTTTATTTTTCCTATTTCTGTCTTGCTACTTAATGGTTATATTTTGGCAGAAAGAGCTAAAATTTTAATAAGTGAGGCAATGGAATTGGCTGCGCCTTCAACTTTAGTAGGTGCTGCTTTATTCTTTAGCTGTTTAGGGGGGAGTGTTGCAACTGTTGTCGCTGAAAGAGAACAAAAGACTCTAAAACGTCTCTTTATCTCTCCTCTTAGTGGAATTTCATATTTCTTGGGAATCTTTCTTGCTCATAGTTTTATCGGGATTGGTCAAGCAATTCTAGTTTATACCATTGCCACCTTTTTTGGCGCTGATTTCAAGGGGTCTATTTGGTTGGGATTAATTATTATTTTTCTCAGTATTGGTGCTTATGTAGGCGCTGGTTTTATTCTCGGAACTCAGTTGGCAAGGCGCACGGAAGATGTCAATGCGTTAGTTGCTACTTTTGGCGTACCTCTGTTAATTTTAGGAGGGGCATTTTTACCTACCTCTTTGTTCCCTCAAAATCTTCTAGAACTTGCTAAATTCAATCCGATTTACCATATGAATGAAGCCCTTGTTTCTGTTTGGGGAAAAGGTCAAGAGTTAAATGAAATTAATTCACATTTCATTTTCTTATATCTCTTTTCTTTGCTCATGGTTATAGGAGGATGGTTTTCTTACCAAAGAATGTTAAGTGTTGAAAGAAGACTGTAATTAGCAAATCAATTTTCAATTATTATGCTCCAAATTCAAAACATCAGCAAATTCTACGGTAAACGACCAGTTTTACAGGATTTGAATTTAAAAATACAACCAGGTGAAATTTACGGATTACTAGGACATAATGGTGCGGGAAAAACGACCACTATTAATATTATCTGTAATTTGCTTAAGCCTGATAGTGGTGTCATCAAGATTAATAACCAACCTGTTTCAGAAAAACTAAAAAAAATAATTGGTATTGCTCCCCAAGAAAACTTACTCTATCAAAGTCTTACTTGTGAAGAAAATCTCAATTTCTATGCGCAGATATACGGTTTAACTAAAGATAAAAGACATCGACAAATCCAAATAATTCTAGCAGCAGTAAACTTATTAGATCGAGCAAAAAGTCCTGTAGAAACTCTGAGTGGTGGGATGCAACGGCGCATGAATATTGCCGTTGCCTTAGTGCATCAACCTAAGTTATTAATTTTAGATGAACCTACGACTGGTTTAGATATTGAAGCCCGTTATGAAATTTGGGACTTGATTCAGCAGTTAAGAAGTCAAGGAATGACAATTTTACTCACAACCCATTTATTAGATGAAGCTCAACGTCTCTGCCAACGTATTGGAATTCTTAAAGCAGGGAAAATTATCGCCGAAGGAACTTTAGAACAATTGCGAAAACTCATTCCTGCTCAAGAAATCATGATCGTTAAAACAGAAGCAGAAAACCAAGCGATCGCCCGGGCAAAAGAGTTAGGATTTACCTATCGACGCTACGGTAATGACCTCGCTTTATGGTTATCCGAACATCTAGAATTGAAAGAAATTTTAGCTTATTTTGATGACATTGCGATTGATTCAATTGCCCGACAATCCATTCAATTAGAGCATATTTATGTCGAAGTCATGCAAAGTCGGATTAAAAATTAAGAGTAGGGAACTTCGGATCAGGGAACAGGGAACAGGGAACGGAGAATACAGATCACCAAAGCTCCAGCTTCGAATATTAAAATTGAAATAGAAGGAACTAAAAGGATATAATTAATCATAGACGCGGGTGCCGCTACAACATACAAGCCGCTGGAGCTCTGGTGATTGCAAAGCCGTAAGGTAGGAGGAGAGAAGTGATCCATAGGGGAGAGGAAAAGTGAAAAAAGGGAGGAAACGACGGCAGGTCCACGTATCAAGGCTTGGACTCGCGCTCAGTGCCATTTATGTCGTGTTTGCTTCATGGGTGTCGAGTGGAGCTATGCAAGATGGGTTGGGATGTCCAGGTGGTGCAATACCTTTCTGTTCGGATGAGCTGAGCTTCCTGGTTGCCACTTTGCCCATTTCGGCCATTGCAGGTCTAATAGGAATAGACCCCAAATATCAGAGGATTGAGAATTGGATAGTATATATTGGTTTAAGTACCCTATTGTATTATTTTCTTGGTTTTGCTATTGAGGAAGTAGTGAGGTGTCTTTGCGGATCCGGGCTGCCCGAAGCATTGGGTCTGAAAGGTACCGAGCCCAGGCATTAGGGAACTTAGCCCCACTGTTACCCCAAGCTTTGCCAGAAAAGTATTTTCAATCCTTTTTGTATTATAACTTCGATAATAACGACCAGAACCCTTACCCACTGTTCCCTGTTCCCTGTTCCCCGTTCCCTGTTCCCTAATGTTACATTGAGGAAAAGTTGATTTCTTTAACCGTAGAACAAGCAATTAAATCGGTTGAGCTTTGTCAAAGTCTCTCTGATCTTCATCAGGATATTGTTTTATTTCGTTTTGATGATCTAAAGGGAGAAATTTATATTTTAGCCGGGCTAGATATTGAGATTGTGATTTATTCCAATGGGATTTGGGAGTTTTTGCCAAATGAAACCTAATTTTGAAACAATGAATAAGGCTCAATTGAGAGCTTATGTCTTAGAACATAGAGAAGATCGGGAAGCTTTACGGGCTTTGATGAGTCGTCGTGATCCCAATGGGGTTAAGTATAATTTCCCGAATACGGAATACGGAAGAGAACAAACAAAAGCGGTGATTAAGCGCAAAATTGAGGGGAATTTGTAGAATTTAGCCAAGTAAATACATTTTCTCGTTGTTACGAAGGATCGGCTTGAGAGTTATGTCAATGTTATTGCGTTTCTATTTTGCTTTTTCCTAACTCTGCCTGCTGGCGAATCAAACGCTGTACAGTTGTTACTGTCGGATTCAACTCGTAACTGCGACGCCCTGGATTTTCCAGATATGCCTGTTGCTCTCGTTCAATCATCGGCACATCCTGATGCACCAATCCATCCAGCATCTTTTGAGCGCAACCGAACAAACTATCTTTAACCAACCGACGAAACCAGACAGGCAGTTTGTGTAGGAGCCAAAAAGCATTCAGTGAGGTAAAGTGAACCAGATAAGCCCGAGTGTAAGTCTCATGCACCGGACAAAAGAGACAGTAAATTTTAAAATCTTGTCCCAGAGTCGATACCCAATGAGGATAGACATAACTCACATCCAAAGGTTCTGGGTGCAGGCAGCGCAAAGCAGGAAAAAATAGCTGGGAAATCGACCAAATTTTGTCAATCCGGTAATAACTTTGCGCCTCATAGTAAGCATCTACCCGCTTGTCATCTGAGTGTACATGCTTCAAGATGGCAGATGCCCAAGCCTGATAGTCTTGGTGTAAGTGCCCGTGGTACATATCCATCAGGTTTTCGATCAGAAAAGAGTAGTGCGCCTTGCACTCAATTACTGAAACTGTAGCAATATAGTTGAGATGTTCCCACTCAGGCACTCTCAAAGGTGCAACCAATTTCGGATTTCCCTCGCCGAGAAATAACCAAATAAAGCCATCGAGTTCCTGCACCCGATAGCGACGAATCTTGCACTTAGGCAGCTTTTGATTCGGCGCTAGGTAAGGGACGGCAACGCAATTGCCTTCTGAGTCAAAGCGCCAGCCATGATAGGCACATTCAAGCTGATTGCCCACAACCTCCCCCTGACTGAGTTTAACCTGCCGATGGGGACAGCGATCTTCAAGGGCTTGAACCTTTCCAGTGTCATCGCGATAGAGGACAATTTCTTCCTTCCAGAGAGTGACGCACAGGGGTTGATCTATGAGTTCGGTAGCCCGAGCCACCACATACCATTGATGGGGATTTATACCACAGGAACGAATGTTAAAGGATTTGGTCATTAAGAGAAAAAGATTGTCAGATGAGTAGCAAGCTGAGTCAAACATTGATTAAGATAACTGCTGTTTGCTTAATTAAAAAAAATCCTAGTTCATTTGTCTGATTCATGAGTCAATCATCCAATTCTGCTTCTTTACCGATTTCTAGGCGGACGGCGTTGAAATTGATTAGCGTTGGTTCCCTTGGAGGAATGCTCGGATATTCCCGCTTTTCCAAGGCTGAGCCATCCGTATTTCAAGCAGATCCCTTGAATTTGCCTTCCTATCTGACTCAGAAAAAGACAGTTGTTGTGGTGGGAGCTGGGTTAGCTGGCTTAGCCTGTGCCTATGAACTCAGCCAGCGCGGCTTTGCGGTGACTCTGTTGGAGCGATCGCCCAATCTAGGGGGCAAAGTTGCCAGTTGGAAAATCCAAGTTGGGGAGGAAGAATTTATGATGGAGCATGGCTTCCACGGCTTTTTTCCCCAGTATTACAACCTCAATAGCTTGATTGAAGAACTGCAGATTGCCGAGCAGTTCAAATCATTGGAGTTCTATTCTCTGGTGTTTCGCAATGGTGAGTATGCGCCAGAGGTATTTCGACCTACTCATTCCGCTTTTCCCTGGAATGTGGTTGACTTAGCCCTGGCGTCTCCCAATCGATTCCGGTGGGGCATTAACCTGACGCAATTGGCACACTGGCAAGTTTTCCAAGCTATTACGGGTTTCCAGGCTCCCAAAACCTTTCACCGCCTAGATCACCTCTCAACAGCCGAGTGGGTGGCCAAAGATTTCCCCCAAGGACTGTATGACCTATATTTCCTTCCCTTTGCCAAATCCAGCCTCAATGCGCCCGATCGCCTGAGTACGGCGGAATTATTGCAATTCTTCCACTTCTACTTCTTTGGCAATCCCGAAGGATTAGCGTTCAACGGGACGAAGCAGGATATGGGGACGAGCCTAGTGCAACCCATTGCCAGGGCGATTGAGCGCAAGGGCGGTACAATTATTACGGAAGCAACCGTCAGCCAGATTGACTGTCAAGGGGGGAAAATTCACTCCCTCAGCTACCGTCAACGGGATGCTCAAACGGATAATACCCCGTTTTGGGTAGAGCGCAATCCCTGGCTCAATGGGGGGGGATTAGACTATTATGGGGCTTCAGATGCGGTGTTTGCTGCTTTGCCTGGCAAGGAAGAAGCCATCTCCCTCACTTGTACTCATCAGGGTTGTACTGTGGCGCGACAAGGGGATGGCAAGTTCTTGTGCCCCTGTCACGGTGCCTTATATGATGAGCAAGGTAGAGTGATTCAGGGACCCGCGTTAAGAAGTTTACCTCGCTTTCAGATTGCGCAACGCCGAGAAGATGCTGTCCAGTTGGTAGCTGCTTCACCTGCTTCACCCCATACTGAGGAGACGATTCAAGCAGATTACTACGTTATAGCGACGGATGTTCCAGGGGTCAAGCACTTGTTTGGGTTAATGACAGGTGAGGTGAATCCAACCCTAAAGGCACGGGTGGAAAAACTCGCGATCGCCGATCCCTTTGCAGTTGTCCGCTTCTGGTTCGATCGGAGTTTTGAATGGGAACACAGTGATTTCACGTCTCTTTCCGGCTATCGGCTTACTGACAGCATTACCCTCTATCACCGCATTCAAGATCAGTTTATCGACTGGGCGAAGCGGACGGGGGGGAGTGTAGTTGAGTTACACGCTTACTGCTACAAAGAGAAAGACTTTCCGACTCAGGAAGCCCTCCTGACGGCGTTTGAGCAGGAATTATATGAAATTGTACCAGAATTGGCGCAAGGGAAGCTATTGCATAGAGAATTAGTGAACCAAAAGAACTTCTCTGGCTATCCTCCCAATAGCTACCGCGATCGCCCCGAAACTACCACCGAGCTCTCCAATTTAGTCTTGGCTGGAGACTGGGTAAAAATGCCTTTTCCTTGTGGTTTAATGGAACGAGCAGTTAGCAGTGGTTTACTCGCGGCTAATGCTCTTCTTCATCAAGAGGGGTTACACAGAAAGACACTCTTGTCAGTTAATCCCGAAGGAGTGTTTAACTTGGCAATGTTAGATTTCACGGGAAAGAGCGATCGCGCTGAAATAAGAGGCAATCAGTCAGCGTAAGTCATAATTTTCAAGGTTTTCGGCGATTTCTGTAGGGTGCGTTAGGCGCGTCCTCTCTGCTTTGGGACTTATCAGTTTTGACTATCTGCGCCGCTTCCGCACCATTGACCAAACGGGGGGCGGTGCGGAAGCGCTGCTCAGGGATATGAGTGAAACAGGCCGGAAGACGTTAGTTATTAGCCTGCACTCCCTGGAATTTGCCCGCAGTCATTGCACTCGCCTGGTGGGGGTACGACAGGGACAGATTGTCTTTGACGTTCCGTCAGCAGCCTTGTCCCCGACAATGATAGAAGCTTTATATAACGTGAGTTCGGGATAAGAAAAGGAGAGGCCAGGTAAGCTGAAAATTGTCAAAACCCTTCAGCTCAACCCCTCTCATGTCAAGTCTAGAAGAACTTTTCTGTCATATCGACGATTTTTGCCAGCAATTTGAACCTCGCTGGCAACAGCAATTGCTTAGTCATGGCAAAGCCCTCGCGCGATCGCGTCCGAGGGCTTTGCCGAGCGCGAAATTATGACTATCCTGGTAGCCTTTCATCAGCAGCCCTACCGCAACTTCAAACACTTCTATCTGAAGCAAGTCTGCCGTCGAGTCTCTTAACAAATCTTTATTGCAACTTCGATCATCTCGGTTAATTATTAAATAAGGATTGAAAAAATCAATCCTTATATTTTAAGGATATTTTAAGGGGTCAGGTCACTTGTTTGACACCGAAAAGAGGGAGGTACAGGCTACAGCGTCCGAAACTCGCCCTACCTATGCGGAACTCCGCGCCTGGGTTGAGACAGTGAGGCAGGGAAATTTCTCGAAAGCTGCAGAAAGTCTCGGACTGAGTCCCGTGACGGTACAGCTTTCGGTCAGAAACCTCAGTGAGAAAGTAGAGCGTCTCTTAGGACCGGACGTAAAACTGTACGCTTACCATGCAGGCGATCGACGGATTCAGCCTACCGAACAGGGACGCCAGCTTTTTGATTGGTGTGTCGCAGCGGTGGCAGACATTGAGCATGCGACAGACTTTATCCAGAATCTACAAGTAAAAGATGCCTCTCTATCGGTTTCAGCTCCTCTGGCACTGTGGGAGCATGAGTTATTTCCTGTGGTTGGGGAGATACGCAAGCAAGAGCCAGACTTGGCATTGAAAATGTACGTGCGCGGTTCTTCTGATGGAATCGATCTCTTAAGAGCCAAAGAATGTCACGTAGCATTTGTGGGGCAAGGGGCGTTGGCAGCAAAGACTTTGCCGGGGCGCATTCAGTCCCACGAGTATAAGACCTATGGTGTCGATCTAATCGTCTCTAAAAATGACTGTCTTCTGGAGGAGCAGGAATTCCAGAATAAGCTGCGTTGCGCTCGAAAAGGTGACGCAGCCTGCACGAAAGCGGTGCTCCAGCGCATTGCCGATGCTCATCCCCTAATTCTCTTGGGAGGTTGGTCTGCTTTTCGCCAGGGAATAGATGCCTTTTTCCTCGACCATGGAATCGATCTCAGCACGAACATGGTGGAGCTCCACGAACTCGACATGGGTAGGGGCATCTTGCGAGCCGTTGCTGCCGGGTTGGGGGTTGCTATCCTCTGGCACGTTGCCAAGGAGGAGGAAGAGCTGGAACAACAGGTGGAACGCATCTCCCTTGAAGGGATGATTCCCAACTGGACTGTCTGTGCTGTGTGGGACCCACTTTTTCTCAGTGAACCGGCACGGGAGCTGCTCCGGCGAACGTGTCACGTTGAGCTGTGATTGGCAGGGTTTCTATTATCTGAGAGTTATGTTTATATCTATGTCCAGGATGTTTTAAGAAAAAATGAGGTGGTTTAAATGGCAGATAATTGGCAATACAGAATCGGCAATGATTTGTGGAAGAATCTGATCGAAAAGGAATGTAAAGAGATTTCCAAGGAATTTCAAGATGTTTCCAGAGATCTAAACGAAGAAGACAAGAAAAACGAAGCAGAAAACAAAGAAAAAAAAGAAGAAGACAAAAAGAAAGAGGTTTACCAATGGTTAGATAGCTTAGATGAGAAATCTTTCTCGTCTTTAGATAAGAAAGATAGGAAATCCTTATCGTCTATTCCCCTAATATCAGCTGCTAATAATATGTCACCTTCTTTTCAGTCGTATCTGGTTTTTCAAACAGGTCGTCTGTTTCTTGTAGGTGCTCCTAAAAAGGCTGTTGATATACTTAAGGAATATAAGCAACTGTATAAGAAGGTTGTCCTGCCACACCACGTTGTCCTACTAACTTGGGAACCCAGCCACATCAATGGTCTTGTAGAATTCCTCGATCTACTCGATATCGACAATAATAACGACCAATGCTTGACGGTCTGGACTTCTTCGTGGATTTGGGAGGAGACTTTACGATGGTTGAATGAAAAACAGCAAGATCTCTCTTTCCTGGAGAAACTTTTTCAGGATCCAGCGGAAGAAGATAGGGAAAAACTTAAGAGGGAGCCGGAAAACAGCATAATACTGAAGATACTCAATGAACTCCTGTCAGAAGAAACTCAGAAGAAGCTTGAACAAGTCAATGAAGAGCTGAGACAGAAGGAAACTCCCCTACAGAGACTCCATGGATTAACTCCCGACAACACTCAGAAGAAGCTCGAACAAGTAAAGAAAGTCAAGGAAGAGCTGAGAAATAAGAAAACTATCCTGGAGGGACTCCGTCTGTTAACTCCCGAAGAGATTGAGCGCAAGCTGGAAGATAGAGAAGATCCCAACTTGGCGGAGAGAGTAGACCTCTCCCAAAAAGATTCTGAAACCTTTGTAAATCTAGTAGTAACTTTTGAGCGCCAGATGGATATTGGTCTGACGCTCGGTGTGCGCTTGAGTATGGATTATGTCCCGAGCAAACTTCCATCTTTACAAGTGTCCTTTAGCTGCAACCACAAGCCAATTCTCATCGACCATCTAGACGCAGTCAAAAGGAACTTGCGTTTTGATCCCGAGTCAAACACTGAAGAAAAATTTACGAAAGTTTACGAGAAATTAAAGAATAATGCCCTTTCATCCCCATCACTACAAAACGAAGTGTTCATGCGCCACGGTAGGGTAAAAGAGAAGTGTATAAAACTACACAATAAAGATAACGACAGCCAACCTGAAATAATTGAGTTTAAGGATCATCCAGTGTGCTTGGATATGATTGATAATTTGGATACGATTGAGAAGATAGACAAGATAAAGTTTCAATTACCGTCAGATGAAAGTGCTGAAAGTCAGTTTAAAGTCTCAATAAATGTAAATACAAAGGATAATGTTAAAGAACCTCAATACGAAATACTAAGAAACACAGTCGTGGTCATTTTCTGTGGTGGTTTAGCGCAGAAAAGGGAAAGACAGCTATTGGATCCGAGTCGGAAGGTGAGTATCAAAGTTGAAACTGATACTCAGACATATCATACATATGTTCTATCGCTTCTTGAGTGGCACCTGTATCAGCTCAATTACTGGGCAGAAAAAGGTGGAGCTGGAGAAAAAGAAGAGGATAAACTTCCAGTTCTGCTCATGCCATCACCTGATACGGAGGATATTGTCCGTGAGCAGATAAAACGCTACCAACATTCCTTAGCTCAGGCTAAAACTGAAGCTAAAGCTGAAGCTGAAGAAAAGGCAGAAAAAATAAAAGACAGGTTGGAATTCTTCTATCTTCGACAGCAGCTTGTGCCGATGATGGAACAGAATACTGAAAATAATGTTCTTCAGCTAGGGAAACTCTCCGATGGAGGATGGCTCCTCAACGCTCCCGGACACCTAGATTTGCTTCAACTCATCAAGGAATGGCATGAAACTTGCAAAAAAGGTCAACAACGTACCCTATGTTTTGCCATTCCCTTCAACAACATGGGTACTCTTTTTAACGACGAAACCATAAATTTGCTGAATGCTTTTCAGCAAACAAAAGATGTTTCCTTTGGTGTAGAGCTGTTTAAACTTAAGCCCAAAAATGATGAACAGGATCTTCGATGGCAGTCCATGAGCTATGCCACTAGTGATCCAGATCAATCTCCGCTCCGCTTGAAAAAGCAATATTACCGCGACGTTTACTCAAACTCTACTGTATCAGAGAGTCCTCCTGACCCTAGCTATTCCTATTCCTCTCTTAGTTGGTATGTAAAGCTAGCAGAAATAGATATTCAGCCAGACTCCGGGAGATACATTATCCCCCTAAACCGAAAATATCAAATAAGTGTAGGTAAAAGATTTTTTCTGCCCCTGAGACAGGATATCGAGCAGCTTACTTACGAGAAAGATGTTGCTTGGATATTACCAGAACCGCAGGATCTTAAAAAAGGTTTATACTCACACCCGCGTTTTTGGGTCGTACGCAATGAGGATCACATCCGCGATAGTCGGTTTTATGATCTTTTCGATCCTCAATCTAAAGATAAGAATATCCTCGAGCTTCTTAAAAAACACCTTGAGCCTCTAAAATACCTTCCAAAGATTAAATTCAACAAAGAGGATTTACGTATTGTTGAAACTGTTCCGGCAATAAGGCAACAAGTTTGGGGAGGATACCATCTTTCTGCTCAAAAGGGGTATCCAAGACAGTTCATCTCCGAGACCTGGGAAGTTAGTACCCATCCCGCTGGTCCCTCATTAATCTATCAGAATTTTCAGCAATATATCCCGTTACCGGAAGTGGTGCGTATTTTTGATGATGAGCACAAAACAAAAGATGAGCACAAAACAAAAAGAGATCTCCTGTTTATGGCTAAGTATCTAGACTGCCACCAACCCCTTTCTATCCAGGTTCATCCCAATTCCACTACAGCGAAATATATGTATGAAAGGCGAGATACCTATCCCTTTAAGCTCAAAGATGATGGTGGAAAAGAAGAGAGTTTCTATGTACTTAAGACAGCTACTGACCGAAAATTCCACCTCTTCCTTGGCTTTGAGAAGGAGGCACTTGCTCCGATTGCTAATTGCCTTCGTCCTATATTGGAAAAGTATGCAGCGATAGTTCTGGAAAGGAATCTAAAACAACCTTCAACACTGGCGAAATGCTATGAAGAACTTTATAACAAGCTTGTAGAATCTTTAAAACACGAAGAATGGAAACAAAAACAAGAAGATCAAGAAGATATTGACTTTAATAATATTATTTCTCAGGTATTAGACAACAAGAAAAAAAACGGCAAAGACAAACTTACTAAGGTCTTCGAGTACCATATAGTAGAGTCATTACCCTCAGGCTATTCAAGCGATATAGACAGTATACGCCGATCTCTGCTTGATAAAGAGTACCTATTTGCAGCAATTGGTATTATCTGGGTGATTGACGCAACGGCAGACTGGATTCGGAACCCTGACGAAGAAACGGCAGACTGGAGCCGTGACGAAGCAAAACGGAAGAAGCAGCAGAAAGATCAAGAGCTAGCTCAAAAGCTATTTGAGGTGGTAGATGATAATCTAAGCTCCCCTATCCTAAAGTACTTCCACACAGAGAAGATGGAGCCTAACCAATGGGGAAGAGCTCTTCCTGGTACAGTCCACTCATGGCAAGGTGGCGGCAACTTTTTGATTGAGATTTCCGATCGCTCTGACAATACCTTCCGCATCTTTGACTTCGGACGCGAGCTTTCACCAATGACCAAGCGGGAGATGCATTACCTAGAAGCAATGTACTCACTCAGTCTGGAAGGTATTTTGAGTAAAGAGTCGAGTCGGCGATTTATCTTTGAAGCGGAAAAATTCAAATCAGAACAAGATAAAAAACACCTATGCCATTCCCAGTTGAATTATAGTCGCTTGGTTACCAGTGCTATGAAGCAAGTAGCTAAGGATAACTATATTTCGCTTGATCCTAGAACGGACTGGTCTTTCATTATGAATCCTGATGACAGGTTTATTGTCCGCACAAACCCAGAGCAAAAACCAGAACTAAGTTTTTCCCAGTTATCGGTGGAACCATGTCGAGCTGTACTCATTGCGGAAGATACTCCTGTCAAGATTTTTCCTAGTCATCCTGACGATTGCCTCCTCAATATTTTCAAAAGAGAGGAGAAGGAAGATTTGCTCTGCATCAGCCTTGGTATGACAAAACTAGAAGCAGCTCTCTGGCGCGACGACAAAAGCCCTTCGATTATCTGGGTGCCAGGAAAACTTCCTTCGCTCAAAGAAAAAGATCAGGTGCGAAATGAGACAATCGGGGCTATTCAAGAAATGATCGAAAAACTCTTCTCCAAAGATAGCATTGGGAAAGCAGCTGGAGAAGGGCAGCAAAATGCCCATCAAAATAAAGATCAAAATAAAAGAGATCTGTGCATAGCAGTTTCTTGGCCGGGACATATCAGGGAAGGGCAAAACAAGGAGCACAAGAGTATTTTCAGTTCTCGGTTGGGTAATTTCTCGAAAAAGGAGTTTAACGAATGGCTACTTAATACCTATACCTCTTCAAAAGAGAAGAATCTTAGGGAAATTTTGTCGGATAACTATAATGTTGCAGAACCTGAGCACGACATCTTCGTCTTGGGCGATGCCACTGTAACTGCTTTGGGAGAACACCGACATATCTTGGGGTCGCTAGAGGGTGATCTGCCAGGCATGGTGCTTAACATTGGCTCCGGAATCTGTGCTGGCTTCTATCAAGGAAAATCCGAAGCACTAGATAGCAAAAAGAAACAAGCCGTTGCTGCATGCAGTGCTGTGGGGCGATGGCTGTACGTTGATGCTAAAACTGGCAAAATACAACCTCGTGTCTCAAAAGATGAGCTTGAGAAGCATGTTTTTCAGGAGGTTATACCTCCGGAGGATTCATGTGAGGAGCCGCGCTGGATTCGTATGTCAGTGTATATGTCGAGCTGGGGGCTTGCGTGGCGCTTTCTCAGCCGTCTGCCCAATCCCGAAGATTTCCTTAAAAAGAAAGAAATCTCGTTTGAAGGCGATTTCCTGAAAATTTTCGGTAACCGTAATGATAGTCCGGTTAAGCGCTTCATAAAAGGGTGGGAATCTCTAAGGGATAACCCTGAGTCTTTTGATCGGTACAAGATGTTCTATGAAATCAACAGTGCGGCTGAGAGTCATGACTCCGATTTACGCAAGATAGCTCGGAAATTCATCATTGAGGTTGCCGAGGAGCTGGCGCAGGTGGTGTGTCAGGTCGATAAAATGCTCAAAGAGATTGGTATCGAGGAACACGCCAAGTGGATCGAGCGAGTCGTGCTGACTGGTACGGTAGGACAACATTTCGGGCAGCTTCGCGAAGATTTGCTCGTAGGGACAATGAGGAGCCTGGGCAAATCCTTTAAGGTGACAAGATCGGAAATCGCCATCTCCTCCATTCGGGAGACTGAAGGTTTCATTCAATATCGAGAGGACTCACCAACTAATGCAGGGGCAGAAACCGAAAGTAAAACCTAGCTAAATATCTCCGATGAGAGTCGGAAGTATCCCTAACTCAGCGAATTGTTGAGTTTGAAAGACAACTAGCTCAACTAGAGACTAAAGTTAATTCTAATTCTGAAAGCTAACTAAATTAAAGGAGTTTTGAAATGTCACATGAAATTGGTTTAAGTGAATTGATTACAAAAATAAAGGAAGACTTAGAACGTACAAACAAAAAATCGCCTGCCTTTTTTGTAGAAAAGGTTGAGTTAGATCTTCAGGTAACAGTTTATAAGGGGGGAGAAGCTGAATTACAAGGTCAAGGGGAAGCAGATCTAAAAATTAACGTTCTATCTGTTGACCTCTTGAAATTGGGCGGAGTAGAAGCTAGCGGAAAAGCTACTGGAAAACTAAATCGAGAAGACGTACACAAAATAAAAGTCACTCTTACTCCAGCCATTGGTTTGAGCGAAGAAATATGGAAACGTCTAGAATCAGATTTAAAAGAAGAAATTAAAGACGGAACTCGAAAAGTACTTTTACATAATGATAGTTCTAACAAACGTATTTAATTTGTTTAAAATTTTAAATGGAAAAACTAAAGTTAACCTTATCTCCGATTGATGGAATAAAGTTTAAAATTTTTGCTGATAAATATGGGGAGGAAACATCTCAATTACCCTTTTCAAATGGTAAGGAAGATCCTCATCTATTTACTGTGCTTAATTCACTCAATAGTTTTGACCTTGAGAGTAAGTACGAGTCTAATGAGGAAGACGATATAAGTTGGATGCTAGATGTAGGAATTCTCTCTAAAGATGATCAAGATAAGTGTTTTTTCCATAAAAGGATGCGGGAAAATATTGGTGGGATACTCTATAAAGCTCTGTTCCCAGGCAAGATTGGATGGGCACTGGATCAAAAACTAGGAGAGGCGGGCTCATTAGGGCAATATTTACATATTCAACTTCAGTATGATGCTGATGTGATTCAAAAATCTAGATTATCTTTATATCCTTGGCAGTTAGTATACCGTGAACATGAATTTTTAGCCAAACGTCGAGTTATTTTCTCACATCTAATAGCTCATGTAAATTCCCTACCAACGGGAAAAAGAAAAGTCAAGCATATTAAAGTATTACTGATATCATCAACCGCATCTAATGAAGAGGAGCAAAAACTAAACAATAAAGAATCCACAATACTTAATGGTCTTAAAAAAGCAGAAGAGAAAGGTCATGCTTGTTTGTTAAATTGGTATGATGAATTGAATCAAAAACCAACAAAGGAATGTCTTTGGACTTATTGTATATATAATTCCGAAAACAAAGACAAATTACCCGACATAATTCATTTTGATGGACATGGTACTTTCAAGAAAGAATGTACAAGCTTTGAAGAAATTTTAAGCAAGCCACAAGGATTTCTGGTCTTTGAAAATGACGAAGGAAAGCCAGATTATATAAATGCTGAACAATTTGCCAATATATTAAATTCATTAAAGGATAGTAAACCTGCATTAGTAATAATAACTGCTTGCAGATCAGCCTTAGCCTATCAAAGTCAATCTGTTTTTAACGGAATTGCTCAAAGTGTACTTCGTGAAGTACCAGCAGTTGTAGCAACAGCGTTCGATATTAGTGAAAAGAGTGCCCCTAGCTTTATAGAAACGTTTTATCGTGTTTTAGGTACTGGACAATCATTACTAGAGGCAGTAAAATCAGCATCTGCTAACATGCACAAGGACTTTTACGATTATGAATGGTATCGTCCAGTTATTTTCTTACGTTGTAAGGGAGATGAAGATGGATATTTGTTTGAATTTGAAAAGCAATCTGTTTATAGAGAACATCGCCTAGCAAACCGAACAGACGAGGTAGATTGCTTTGCGAACATTTTGAAGAAACAGGAGCTAGCGAACAAAGGCCAGATCTTATTGATCCAAGCTCCCGACAAATATGGTAAATCAACATTGCTGAAACGCTTCGATGAAGAGTGCTCCATCAAAGGCATTAAGAGGATTTTTTTTGACATAGATCAACAAGAAGGGGGTATCGTTAATTTCCTTACAAATACTTACAACACACTTCAAAATTATCTTTTAAAAAAATTTAATCAATGCTTAGAAAAATTCTCAGACAATCCACCGGGACTCCCAGCTTATACAATTGGGGAAAAGATACGCTATGTCCTTGATGGGAATGAGCAGCAATTACGGCAAGCCTTCTTGGAAGACTTGAAGGAAATCTGTAAAAAAAGAAAAATAGTATTCTTGTTTGATTCTTTTAAAAACATAGGATCAGAACTGGAAGAATGGATTGAAGTGCTTTTGGAGCAAACACAAGGTATTCATCAGTTGGTCGTAGTTGTGGCTGGGGAACAAGTGTTTCAATTGAAGGAAAAGCTAAGCAGTTGTGAGCAGTTGGAATTAAAATTGATTAGGAATGAGAACGCCTGGTATCAATTTGCTCAAGAGGTCGATTCACCTTTGAATAAGAATGCCATCAAAAAGCTGATGGACAATCACCAAGAAGGAACACCTTTGGATATCAACACAAAATTGATGGAGTTCAGTCTGTATTGGGAGGAAAATATACTAACAGATAATAATAGGCGGTGGAAATGACTAATAGATTGCTCTCACGGCTAGCAGCAGTACAGACCGATGAAGAACGCAGTTGGATGATTATCCAAAGCCTGTTACAGTCTGTCCCTGCTGATTTATCAAAAGCTGCCAAGGCTGCAGCCATTCCCCACTGGTTTAATGACAAAATTTTGGCGGCTTTGTGCCCGGAGCTAGAATCTCAGGCAGAACAACTCTATAAAAAATTGCAAAATCTTTCTTTCGTAGAAGTATTCCCCAAAAGGGGGCACAATATCCACAAATCGACGCGGAAGTTGATGCTGGCTCACCTGTGGGATGAGAAGCCAGATTGGTTTCGCGAACTCTCGGCAAGGGCTGCAAATTACTTCGAGAGTCAGGAAAATTTACCTGAAATCCAAATCGAACGGGTTTATCATCTTGTCCTTGCCGATCCGGATGAAGGAAAGAAGGCTATTTCAGTACTGGTAGAGGAATTGTCTAAAGCTTCTCGCTCTGCCGAATTGGATTTTCTGGCAAATAGGTTAATGGAGTTACGAATAATGAATGAACCGATCTACTATTGTAATTTAGAAAGTATCCTTAACGCTTTAGGGGAAAAAAGGTGTGCAGAAACATTAGGGAAAGGGGAGCCGAGTTGTGCAGAATTCATAATACGATTCTTAAGCACAAATAGACTTGTCGGTGAGTCTGACTTTGCTTCTAGTCTTATCCTTCTGGTGGGCTCAGATCAGTGGCAGATCGGAGCAGATCTGAACATATCACCTAATCTTGAGAACCTTCCTCAAATAAGGCGTACAGGAACATCTCCCCCATGGATGCGGGCATTTCTGCTTGGTTTTGAAGGCGATATAGTAACAGATACAGCTCTCCAGCGGTCACAGAGCCTGTTTTTCTCTACTCAAGCGGCGATCGAAGAATGGCTTAGCCTTTTGTTCCGAATATTAGAAATGCGTAAGAAATGGAGTTTTTTAGATGTTAAAGATCTGAAGGATGTAGGACAGGCTAGAGGGGTTACAGGCAAAAAATGGTTTGAATACTTACAACAAAATATACAAAATATTCTAGATGCTGGCAATTGGCAACAGCAGAAATTATTTATTAAAGAGTTTGTTAGGCTTCGCCTTAAAGATGCTGGGTTTCTTGACCAATTGCCAAAAGAAATCGACACATACCTGGAAGGGGTAGTCAAGGTTATCCAAGAGCGTGTCAGGAAGGAAGAGCAGAAGCAGAATCTCCCTGATAAAAATTTGTGGAGGAACCTACTAATAGCATTGTTACTCGCACTCGATGAAACTCCATACAAATTGCGGCACCTAGGTACTGAGCGTCTGGGTAGATTTATCAAATACCAGAATCCGGAGCTTTACAACCTTGTCATCCAAGGTGCAGGCGAACTCTCTATGAACCAGAGGAATGTTGCATTCTATTATGACAGCAACGATGAACCCAAGGTCTTCATTCCTGCCAACGAACCTTTTGCCGACAGAAACTACCATTGTTTAGTAGTCTGGAAGAAAGAAGAGAAGAACGAAGTCAAGAAAGCTACAAAAACCATTGCCGAGCAAAAAATCGGTGTCTCTCTCAACCAAAACCTATCAATTACTGAGCTTCGGTTTGCCCGCATAGAGCCCTATATTAAGTTTCCGGAGAACCATCCAGATAACCTTAAACTTGACGAGCTAGTGAACTTTGCACTTTACGGTAAGCTCATCCTGCGCCAGGGAGAAATTGTCAAACGAGAGAAAATCATCGATGAATTCCAGGACCTCCGCCATGTCTTCAACCTGCCTTTCATTAATCCAGAAGACGAGAAAGTTGATGAAATTGTGGAGAAGACAGCAGAGCACTTTTATAAGTGGTTTTTAGAGAATTTTGCGTGGTTTTTAGAGAATAAAAAGAAGGAAAACTCTAAAAATGACTGGGAGTTATACTCCTACATCGGGTTGACAGAATATGAATTTGAAAAAATAAAAAAAGCAAAAGAGGAATGGGGAAACAAAGAAAATCGCAACCAACTGGCTCTAGGAATAATGGAAATCGCTGAGAAATTTTGGAAGTGGAGTAGTATAAGTATAGAACAGCGGTCAAAGGAATCTGAATTCAC
>JBFRWF010000380.1:0-3841 GCA_051439465.1 Xenococcaceae cyanobacterium
CGATCGCCTGTTGGGGTAGCGATCTCTTGTTGGGTAGCGATCGCCTGTTGAGATAGCGATTTAGTCTAGATCACTCTACTTTTGTCAAGTACATTTTATACACTTTAAGATGAGCTTACCCTGGATAAAAATGGAGAGAAATAGCTAGAAATTGTAAGTCCCCTACTATTTTGCTTGGATAATCTTTCAGCACATACGCCAATTTATCCAATTTTTTTTAACGGCAAAGTTTAACCTTTCAATGAGTTTTTTTATTCAGGTTGTGAGAAATGCAGGCATTCTCATAAATCATTCCTTACCGCTATTTTTACGACAGAAGCACATTGATTTATCTGGCGATAAATCGGATTATAATAAGAAGATTGGCATATTTTTTTCCCCTTCGAAACTTTTAAAACATCCTCTCAATGACATCCAACTCTAACCAGACTTCAGAATCTATCAAGGAAGCGGAAAGTTTAGTGGCACCAGCTTTAATAGAAGAGTTTTATGCCGAAAGTTATCGTCTACGCAAAGCGGCTTCAACTATGACCGCTGCTGCCATCCAATGGTTCAAAGACCATAGTCGAATGCTAGTGGAAACGATTGGTGCCAGAACCCATGCTCAAGTGAATTCTCAACAGAACTTCACTATCCTCAGTGTTGGCAGCGGTGAAGGGGATCTGGATATAGCTATTATTCAGAGCTTGCTGCCTTGGGTTGAGTACTATCAACACTGCCTAAAGTATGTAGCTATAGAACCTAATGCTGATCACCGCAATCGTTTGATCAGAAACTTAGCAAGAGTCTCAGCACATCCAGCTGTTGATATTCGGGTTGAGGATGGTGACTTTTCAGATCCATCTGTTGGTAATGAGTACCAACCCTATGATCTGATTTTAATGATTCATGTATTGTATTACTTTCAAGACTCTTACCAAGCAATTTGCAAAGCTTATCAACAGCTTGCGCCTAGTGGACGATTAATTATTGTTCATCAAGAAGAAACTGGCATCCCACAAATCCAGCATCAATATATGAAGGATTTAAAGGGAAATGAAGTGGCGCTATTAACAGCAGAAATGATCCAAACCTTATTAAGGAAACAAGGGCATTCTTTTGACTACCATAGCCTTTACGCATGTTTAGATATTACTGAATGCTTGGCTTGTTCTGAGATTGGCATTAGTATCATGTCCTTTTGCCTAGAATGTGATCTGCGGGGACTGAAACCTGATAAACTTGTTGCGCTTTGCTCGGCATTTCAACGCTTGGCCAGATCAAAGGGTAACGGTCAACTCATTATTGATGAACCGATTGGGGTATTTGTGCTATCTAAGTCTGGGTCTCACATCATCACGGATCATCCAAGAGTGCATGAAGATCAGGATCCGACAGTTGATTACTGGCAACTGGCCCGTCATTTCTACTGGTCTAACTTTTTATCTCCATTTCCAGAGACACAACCTCTGCGAATTTTAGATATTGCCTGTGGTACAGGTCGCTGGATTCAGGCATTGCAATACTATGTTAAGCTACCAGAACAGCAGAATGAAATTATGTATGACTTACTGGATCCGAACTCAGATGCGATCGCCAATGCAGAGCAAAGGTTAAAACCTCCCTTCCATCTTGGGCAAAAATACCCGTATATTATTCAATTTGCCCCCCTTAAACCTCATTTCTATGATTTACTCTGGTCTATGCACGGATTTTATATAATCCATCGGAAGGATCTGAACTCGATTGTCACTCAATGCAAGCAGTTATTGAAGCCTAATGGCTTTGGTTGGATTGCGCTGACTACTCGCCAATCCTTTTATGTTGATTTTTATGATAAATATCTAGATTGTTTCTTTCAGGGACAAGGCCAACGGTTTACGGCGGCTGAAGATGTCGTCGATGCCTTGACAGATTGTGGTATTGGTTATCAAATCAATCGAATATTCTATGAAGAATGTGTTCTCGTGTCTGATTTAGCGACGGTGGAATATTATATAAAAACAGAATCTGTTGTGAATTCCTTTGCTCAGAAAACTGAATCAAACCAATTGGTGATGGCAAGAGATATTTCATTAAAGGAGCTTATGTCAGCCCCCCAAATGCGATCCTATTTAGACAACTTAGTTCAGGATGATTTCTATTGTTTCCCCCAAGAAGTGTGGCTGATTTCCTTCAGGGGAGATTGAGCATCATGTGGGCAAGGCAAAAACACAACCTATAGAGAGAACCAACGGGACAATTCGGCAACAGACCGGTCGTTAGCATCGTCGGCAAAACAAGTTTGGCAAGGTGTGGGAGCAAACGAAAGAGACGACACGAAGTGTGGTGAGCTATTTCAACTGGATTTGGCAGCATAGTCGATCGTTAGGGGAAGCTCCATCACAAAGCGCGATCACTGCCCTTGTTATCCTACTTTTTTTGTAACAATTCAACAAGAGTTGCTTCTTGTAGTGGAGTTACCATTGAGCAATCAAAGTGATCGCTGTAGTCAAAACCTGGATTTTGAGATTAATTGGAGATAAAGTAGTTAAGGAAACTTGCTTTTTAGTATCAGCAGAGCTAACCCCCTTTTATGACTCAAAGCCCTCTCACTGACTATCAAACTTTTAGTCCGCTCTCAGAAAACCTTACTTTGGAAGAAGTTTTGGAGCGTTTTCTCCAACAAATGGAACAGCAAGCCCAGTGGTATATTGGCTACCCGGAAAATCTGAACTTTGACTACACGATGTTGCAACCTTTTTGGCAATATCACATTAGTAATCATGGTGATCCGTTTATTCAGCAAAAATTGTTTCAGAATCATTCTAAACAGTTTGAACAGTACTGCCTACAATGGTTTGCTCAGCTTTATGAACTAGATGAGCATTGGGGCTATTTAACAACAGGAGGAACAGAGGGAAATTTATACGGTCTATTTGTGGGACGGGAGTTATATCCTGATGGTATCCTTTATAGTTCTCAAGACAGTCACTTCTCAGTGCCTAAAGCAGCTCGTATCTTGAGAATTCCTTATGTTGAAATTTCCTCTCAACCCCATGGAGAAATTGACTATCAACACCTTTATCAAGAAATTTCAACCCATCACGATCGCAGTATTATTCTCAACCTTAACCTGGGAACTACCATGAAAGGAGCAGTTGATCGTTTGGAGTGTGCGGTAGAAGTTTTGGAAAAACTGGGCATTGAACACTTTCATATTCACTGTGATGCGGCACTAGCTGGTATGCTCCTTCCCTTTATCCCGGAAGCCCCTTCAATTAGCTTTCGAGACTTTCCCATTGGCAGCATAACAGTCAGTGGACACAAATTTATTGGTTCTCCCATTCCTTTTGGCATCACCCTTACCCGTTGGGATTACATTCAAAAAATTGGAGAAGAAGTAGAATATTTGGGAACAGACGATATAACTATTACTGGTGCTCGTTGCGGAATTACTCCTTTGTTTCTATGGTATGCTATTGCTACTCGCAGTCAAAATTTTCCGGGAGAGGTAGCAACTTGCCTAGAAACCGCTCGATATTTACGAGATCATCTAGCTGATTTAGGGCTGCATCCCCTCCTTAATGACTTTTCGACTACAGTTGCATTTCCAAAACCAGATCCCAAGATCTGTTATAAGTGGCAATTGGCAACTCAAGGTAATTTAGCCCATGTTGTAGTGATGCAACATGTAACCAAGCCAAAAATTGATCGATTTATTCGAGATTTACTGTGAACGTAGGAATCCTGCGCCTGACTGCCTGACACAAGTACCCCAAAGCCTTATGCTGCAGTCATTCTGGCGAGCGACCATTTGACCCGATTTTCGGCTATATTCATCGGCTGAAACCCTTATCCAGCCGTGTTATCACAAGCCGTC
>JBFRWF010000381.1:0-13618 GCA_051439465.1 Xenococcaceae cyanobacterium
CAATGGCCACCGCAATGATTTGTAAAGTTCTCCTCGATAGAGATCGAAAGCAGATTCTAACAAATCACCGTATATAATAGCAGCATTTAGCATCCAGCGATAGGCTAGATAAGCTGATAGAATAGAAGCAAAAGCAGCCCACCATGCCAGGGGACTCCACAGAAAAAACAGTAGACTCCACAACCAAATTCGCGCTCCGGTATTGAGAGTCATTCTTGCTTCAGTAAGTTCCCCTTTGACGCTATCGGGAAGTAACAGCCAAAGGCGCGGCCAGCAGATAAAAGTATCTAATCCATATTGATTTTTAGGACGTTCTTCTGCTGCACGAAGAATATTGCCTAATTGAGTTGGCATAACCTGGATGGGAAAGTGGTGTAAAAGAACATCTAATCTGACATATTCTTCTACTTCTTCCGGCGTTAGCGGTCGTTTTTTCTCCTCTATTAGAGCCATTAATGGCTGAAATTGTTTATCTAGTCCGTCTTTTTTCTTCTGCTGAATTCCAACACAAAAGCACCGTAACTTTCTCAACCATCGCGGCCAGTAACCTTCCAACAAACGCAATACGGCTAATTCAAAAAGCCCAACAACCAGAGTAGAGATGAGAACCCCCAGTAAAAGACTGATTAATAGGATTATTTGAAGGGCTTGAGAATACTGGTTAAACCAAGATTCTATTGAAGACCAGCCATGACCCCAAATCCATGCCCCTAGTCCTCCTGCCCAGAAAATAAAAGCTGGGGTAAGAATTGTAGATAACCACCTTTCTGCCAGTTTGCCGCCGAGACTTTCCAGGAATTTTGTAGGCATGGAATCATCTAAGGTTATGCTTTTTCTAGGGGAACATTATGAGTCGGACAGTTGGGAATGGGTTGTCCTTTTTGACGCTGATACCAGACATAATCGCCAAAGGTACAGGCATATTTAACCAAGCCAGAGATGGGTGTAGGATCTCCAGGAATAGGGTAATAGTATGTAATTCTTTCTACTGGTGAAAGATTGAGAAACTTTACTGTAAACTCACGGGTAGGTTCAGTAGATGTTAAAACTTCAAGCAGTTTATTGTCGATGTTGGACTGCCCTTGTTGAGCCTGCATTAGCAGTTCGGCTAACTGATGGTCAATTGCTTCTGCTTCGGGAGAATTCAGAAGTTTTGGTAGATAGGGACGAATAGAGCGAGCCCCTTCGAGAATATTTTCAGATGGATACATGGTAGTTTATTTATAGACAAAGTTTGTACTATGGCAACATTATAAGTAATCAACCGAACATAATATTAAACCCCTGTATAAGTAAATGCTGCCCAGTGGTAGGGATGAGCAAAATCATAGGCATCTCGACGCTGGAGAATGACCCATTTATAGAGAGCATCAGCCGTACTAGTTGCCATTTTCTCACTAGAGAATCCAGGAAGAAAGTTTTTAAAATAAGCGACTTTCTCCCCATTAGTAGTATCTCGCACCCACTGTTGAGCTTGCCGTAGGGCTTCAGGCGGTTTCAGCCCTTCATTGCGCCAGAGGTCATAAAATCGAGCCATTAGCATCATGGTACTGATATCAGACACTGACCAAAGGGAGGCAGCCACCCCAGCCACACCAGCTTGAAGCATTCCTGTCGGCAGGCTGACCACTTCATCGATTAGTTCTGTGCCAGGTAAAGCGGTTTCGCTGGCAGAAAGTACTGCCAGACGAACGCCATCTAAACGCAGCTCAAAGAGGTCGCGGAGGCTCAATATTTCATCGTTAGCCATCAATAAGCCGCTATTGAGGGGTTTGCGGAAATTGGCATAGCCGTGACAGGAAAAATGAAAGACGGAATAATCGGAAAGGGCATTTTTGACCGCTTGTTGAGCAGCCTGTTCTTGTTTGAAGATTCGATGGTTGGGGAAGGTTTCAATAACAGTTTGGACTTCTCGCTTTGAATTGGGCAGTTCATTGGCTTTAATAGGACGGGGTTCGTCTATGGCGAGAAGTGCATCGGGTGAAGTGCGTTTAGCTATTTCACGGGCAGTTATGAGAGAACGGGCGTTGGGGGCATAAGTAAAAGAAATTTCGTCTAAAGCATAGCGGCGGCCGCAGGGTTTATCTAAATCTTCTGTCCAAGCAGCATCCAGGGGTAATAGTCCCAGTAACCCTGTGGGAATTAAGATTGCCTGCTGTACTCCCCTCTGTTTGAGATGGCTAACCACAGGTTCCATCAGTTTTGACCAAAGTTCGTTGGTTACTCGGTCGATGGTATCAAACCAAGCTTGGGGATTATCCTGGCGGTTGAAGTAAGCCCCGAACCATCCCCCAAATTCTGAGGCTCCTTCCGCAACTACTAACAGTTTCCTTAATTCAGCATCTGTGAGACTGTCCAACCGAAGAGACTCAACAGAAGCCTCTGTGGTAGAAGAGCGGTGAACGATGAGGGCGAGACTGCCATATTCGGTTGTGGTTAGATAAATCAGGGGTTCATCAGGTTTCAAAGCTTGTGAGATATCCTCGAAGGTTGGTAAAGCCAAGAAGTTTTCGTAGCCGGGAAGTTGACGAATTTGTTCGATTGCGCCGTCTAACTTCTGTTGCGCCTCTAATCCCTGCTGGCGAATTCCTTCGGGGGTGACACTGACTTCGTTTTTTGCCTCAATGGTGCTTCTAATGCGTTCCTGTGCTTCTAAGTCCCGTAATAAGCTAGCAGCTTGTTGGTAGGTCTCATAGACTTCTGGGGCGAGAATTTCAACTCTCTCCAAGTCAGCGCGATCTCGTGCCAGGGTTTCGCTTAAACTGCGGGCACGTCCCCGTTCTAGAGTAACGGCGGCTGACTCTAGATTACCAATACGAGTTAAAGCATAAGCAGTACGATGGAAGAGGTCGCCCGTCTGGGCTAATTCCTCCTTCTTGCCAGCTAAGGACAAAGATGCCTCATAGAGAACCTCAACGGCTTCTAGGGCGAGTTGATAGGGCTGAGTGGCTTCAGACCAGCGATTTTCCTCACCATAGAGGTTGCCCAATAAACGGGCTGTCATGCGGCAGTCAACAGGCAATGCTTCAGGAAGAAAGACATCTAGGGCTTGTTTGTAGGCGGCGATGGCTTCTTCTATATTCTCTGCCCTCTCTCCTCTGATGCGAGTACTGTAGGCGGTAGCCAGGTTCATCATCGTAGTTGCCCATTCCACGGGCATGGCGGTTCTGGTTATTACCTCCAGGGCTTGAGAATAGGCTCCGATGGCTTCTTCGATATTCTGAGCCCTCTCTCCTCTGATGCGAGAATAGTAGGCGTTCGCCAGGTTCATCATCGTTCGTGCCCATTCCACGGGCATGGCGGTTCTGGTTCTTACCTCCAGGGCTTGAGAATAGGCCCCGATGGCTGATTCGATATTCTGGGCCCTCTCTCCTCTGATGCGAGATCTGTAGGCGGTAGCCAGGTTCATCATCGTAGTTGCCCATTTCACGGGCATGGCGGTTCTGGTTATTACCTCCAGGGCTTGTTTGTAGGCGGCGATGGCTTGTTCTATATTCTGAACCCTCTCTCCTCTGATGCGATCGCTGTAGGCGGTAGCCAGGTTCATCATCGTAGTTGCCCATTCCACGGGCATGGCGGTTCTGGTTCTTACCTCCAGGGCTTGAGAATAGGCCCCGATGGCCAGTTCGATATTCTCTGCCCGATCGCCCAGTGGGTTTTGAGCTAAACTATTGCCCAATTCACCTTGCAGGGCTGCCCAAAGGGGAGGATTTTGTTCCCGTTGAATCAGAGATAGTACCTGTTGGCACAATTGGGCTCGGCGAGGCATTTCCCTTATAGAAGTCAGTTGAGAGAGTTCCCTGATCATGGCAGCCAACTCAGAAGGCATTCCCCCACTCGAACTTCCTCTCTTAGCCGCAAACCCCTCCTCTACCCCTACTTCTCGACAGCGAGCGATTAACTCATAATGTTCTGAAAATACCCGCTCGGCTTCCTCATCCCCCTGCTGACGCACTCCAGCGATGAGCAGTTGAATCACTCCATCAGCTTCTTCACTTAAGAGTTCAGGATTAGCTTCGAGTATCTGTTGAGATTCTGTCCAGGTTTCGGCTCGAATGAACTGATCAAAGGCTGCTAAGATTTGCTCAACTGATTCAGGGAGATTCATTTCTCATCCATCTTCAAGGGAAATGGGTAATTAATCGCTTCTTATTATAAGCCAAGGGAACAAGGGCCCGAAAGAGTAACAGGGGTAAGGGCGATCCTCGTTCTTATCGAATTTATAACACAATTTGGATTGAAAACCCTTTTTCTATGTAACCTCTCATCACCATCTCCATAACTACCAACTCAGGCACGAATCGCCCTTCAATCCTCTACTAATGCTAAAAGCGATCGCTTCTGATGATCGGTGGCGATGGCAATTGCCAACAGATTCCCCCTGTTAATCTACAAGTAGGATCTTACCCCCCACCCCCTGAGGGGAAGTCAAAAGGCAAAAGGATGGATTGATTGGTGAGTTAGATAACTTGTCTAACTTACAGTCCAGTATTACTTTTGACTTTTGACTTTTGACTTTTGACTTTGAGCGAAGCGAGTGGCGATCGCTCCGTCACTAGGCTGTAAAATTTGGGATTAATTTGACAAGAGAAATTCACACAACTTTTCACTCCCTTTCGTGATTATGTAGGGGCGTATGGCATACGCCCAATCCTTTAATTATGGTATACTAATGCTAAAAAATATCGCCTCCTCATCACCATATCCTTTCAATTTTTGACCACACCTTCCAGAAAATCAATATAATCAATACGCCAATCCCTGCTCCCTACTCCCTACTCCCTACTCCCTACTCCCTCCTTTTGCCTTTTGCCTTTTGCCTTTGAGCGAAGCGAGTGGCGATCGCTCCGTCACTAGGCTGTTGAATTTGGGATTAATTTGAAAAGATAAATTCACACAACTTCGCCCAATCTCTATTTTTAATTGGCGAAGTTTGGGTGCAAGCCTTGCACCCCTACAAACCCCTCACCACCATTCCCATAACTACCAACTCAGGCACGAATCGCCCTTCAATCCTCTATTAGGCTATCCACTTAAGCAGGGACAGTAATCAAAAGGCAACAGGCAACGGGCAACAGGCAACAGGGGGGGAAGGTTTCTGGTTGTTGTATATATGATTGGATTTTTCACGATTCATTTAGTACTGCTCTAGAAACTCATCTTGTTTGATCAGCAAGAGTAGGAATATGTACAGAAAAAGAGCTAGAATTGATTGTTAATCAGCTTAAAAAAGAAAGTAGAATGCTTATTGCTCTTATCAAAAAGCTCAAGAATTAAAAACTGTTCCCTATTCCCTATTCCCTATTCCCTGTTGCCTGTTGCCTGTTGCCTGTTGCCTACTCCCTATTCCCTGTTGCCTGTTGCCTGTTGCCTGTTGCCTACTCCCTATTCCCTGTTGCCTGTTGCCTACTCCAAGTGTCCCGTCTTAAGTTGGTATAGCGCTACGCGCTATGGTTAGGACACTGTTGAAGGCTGAAGTCCATGTGCAGTAAACTGTTGCCTGTTGCCTGTTGCCTGTTGCCTTGCGCGTAGCGCTATAGCCCTCTATTACTCCTAAAAGCGATTTACAACCAAAGAAAAACTCTCCCCGAAGAACAACAATAAAGAAAAGAACTATAACAAAAAATCAAAAGCAAATACAGCACATTCACAGAAACAGGAACAGCCCTAATACCTAATAAAAATAAGATAATCAAAACTATACACTGGAATTTAGACTAAATTGCTACCCGAAGACTGCGATCGCCACTGGTTTTTGGGAACAAATCCCGTCTTTTTTGAGAGTGATGTTGAGAATTCATAGTTTCTCTCCTTTACTGCCTCTAAAGCCTACTCCGCGAAAGCACCTAAAGCACACAACGTCGCTCTCTGTGCTTCTGTTAACCCCGTAACCCCCGTGATGTTCATGCCTTCGTAAGGTCGGTCAGATCTTAAAGTTTTCAAGCACTCGCCTGTATGGACATCCCAAAGTTTGATCGTCTCATCTGAGCTACTGCTGGCAAGAATTTGACCATCGGGACTGAAAGCAACAGACTGCACCTGACTGGTATGTTCAGTAAAAGTTCTCAGACACTTACCTTCATGAATGTCCCAAAGCTTGATCGTTTGGTCAGTACTACCACTGGCGAGTACTTGTCTATTCGGACTCCAAGCCAGTGACAAAACCTGATTAGTATGTTCGGGAAAGGTTTTTAGGCACTCACCAGTCTTAACATCCCAAAGCTTAATTGTCTCATCAGCACCACTACTAACTAGGGTTTGCCCATTCGGACTCCAAACGACTGAAAAGACTGAGTTGCTGTGTCCTTCTAAGGAGAGCAAGCATCGACCAGTACTAAAATCCCAGAGCCTGATTGTTCGATCGTTACTGCCACTGGCAAGGATTTGTCCATCCCGACTCCAAGCGACTGCTCGAACTGCATTAGTATGTTTCGCTAAGATTTTTAGGCATTGACCAGAATTGAAATTCCAGAGTCTAACTGTTTGATCCGTGCTACCGCTGGCAATGGTTTGCCCATCAGGACTCCAAGCTACTGAATCAACCCAATTACTGTGACCGGACAGAGTTCTGAGGCATTGACCCGTGCTCACATCCCAGAGCTTCACGGTTCGATCCTGACCACCACTAGCGAGAGTTTTCCCATCCGGACTCCACCCTACTGACAAGACTATATTGCTGTGACCGGACAGAGTTCTGAGGCATTGACCCGTGCTCACATCCCAGAGCTTCACTGTTCGGTCTTGACTGCCACTGGCGAGAGTTTTCCCATCCGGACTCCACCCTACTGACAAGACCCAATTGCTGTAGCCTAGAAAGGTTTTGAGACATTGACCGCTGCGGGCATCCCAAAGCTTTACGGTCTGGTCATAAGAGCCACTAGCAAGAGTTTTCCCATCTGGACTAAACGCCACGGATCTCACCCAATTGCTATGACCCTGTAAAATTTTCCAGCATTGACCATCGCGAATATTCCAGAATCTGACAGTCTGGTCATAAGAGCCACTAGCGATGGTTTGCCCATCCGGACTCCACGCTACTGACAAGACCCAATTGTTGTGACCAGACAAGGTTTTGAGACATCGACCGCTGCGGGTATCCCAGAGCTTCACGGTCTGGTCATAAGAGCCACTGGCGAGAGTTTGCCCATCGGGACTAAATGCCACGGATCTTACCCAGTTGCCGTGACCTGGCAAAATTTTGATACACTCACCTTGTTTAACATCCCATAGCCTCACCGTTTGGTCGTTGCTGCCACTGGCGATTGTTTGACTATCTGGACTCCAAGCCACTGAAAATACCCAATTAGTATGACCGGGCAAAGTTTTTAGACAACTCCCCATCTTGGCATCCCAGAGCTTGACGGTCTGATCGTAAGAGCCACTGGCGATGGTTTGTCCATCTAGACTCCACGCCACTGACAAGACCGAATTGTCTCCAAATAGGGTTTTGAGGCATTGACCCGTGTTGACATCCCAGAGTCTCACGGTTTGGTCATAAGAGCCACTGGCGATGGTTTGCCCATCGGGACTCCACGCCACTGAAAATACCCAACTGGTATGTCCTTGAAAGGTCAAGACGGGTTGAGAAGGAGCAACTTGCCAAAGACGAACCTCACCATTACTATCCCCTGTAGCCAAGAATTTCCCATCTGGGCTGAAAGCCACAGCTAAAATACTCCCAAAGGTCTGGATAAAAACCGACTTGGCCAGATCGGAATCAGCAAAATTAACCCGATGCCAATTCACTTTCTCTAAATCCGCCTGCCAAACACTCAGACTAGAAAAGTCATAGCCAGTTAAGTCAATTTGAAGGTGATGGGCAAGATTAATCAGGTTGCCACCTCCGTAGCCGGATAAGGGTGTCTTTGAATCTCGCAATAACTTCAGGATTTTCTGGAGCTGCTGTTCCATCGCTTTTAAAGAGCCAAAAGTCCTGCGTAGTTGAGCGGAAATTGGTTCTAAAATTAGGCGAATTTGACTCTCTTTGACATAGTCTTTGGCGGTAGCTTTGATCAAGGCATAGCTGCAGAAAAGGGGTAGGGAAGAACTCGCCTGTGTAATCTCTCGGGTTACCTCCTCAATCAAGCGATCGCTGACATACTCCATGACTACTGGTTGTTGGGTATAACTACCCGATTGCTTTTCAATTAGCGTAGGCGTAGCCTTCTCGATGAGCGAGCGCCAAATCAAAGATTCTAGAGCTTCTAATAAATTTGCTTTAGAAATAGTAGGAACAATATCTTCTAATAATTCAGAAATATTCGTCCCCTCCCGATTAATAGCCAACCAATAGGTGATGGTTTTCTCTAAAGGAGAAAGACGGTCAAATTGTTGGTCTAAAAGTTTTTGAATGCTGTTAAAAACCGCTGTGTCTTGGGCAAGAAATTCTTCTATCTCACCATCAAATAAATCTTGAATCGAGGTGGCAACAATCTTGAGAGCCAAAGGATTAGAGCCATAGCGAGCGCACAACTGTTGCTTCTGTTCCTCTGAGCCAGACAGTCCCTTGGCTTGAATTAATTTCTGGGCAGCTTCAGGAGAACCTTTCAATTGCAGAGAGTGAACAGATAAATCTATTCCTTCAAAAGCAGCAACTTCGGCAGGTTTTTCCCGACTGGTAAGAATAAGACAGCTAGAGTGAGCCGTTTCCCCAATTAACCTGAAGAGTTGACCATAATTTTCGTAACTATGTCGGTATCTACCTGCGCGATCGCCAGGGAGTAAGATCGTCTCAACATTGTCTAAAATTATCAAACTGCGAGATGAGCGCAAGCACTCAAGGAGTAACTTAATTTCTACTTCGATTTCCCGTCCTTCTGATAAAAAGGAGATCAGCTCTCCTAGAAGGGTTTCTAGAGGAGGAGCGTTACGCAAACTTCGCCAAATAACATACTCAAACTGGTTTTGAACCTGTTGTGCTATTTTCACGGCTAAGGCAGTTTTGCCGATTCCCCCCATACCTAATAGCCCCACCAGCCGACAGCGATCAACCTGAATCCATTTTTCTAGGGTGGCTAGTTCGGAGGTGCGTCCATAAAATACTGAGACATCTATGGCTTCCCCCCAATCTTGTTGAATGGGAATTACTTGTTCGCTTCGTACTTCTGTTGCCGAAGTTGGCCTAATGTAGTCACTAGGAGTGAGGGTAAGATTAAAAGCACTAAAGTAGTCTTCTAGCGATCGCTTATCTACAGGAGTTTTGCGCCGACGCACCTTAGTGAGGGTATTGAGGCTGAGTCCCGTCAGATCGTTCAAATCTTCCAGGGTATAGGGCTGCCCACCATTCGCTTCAATTTCTGACTGTTTCTGAGCCACTTCCAGGCGTTGCCAACCTTCTGCAGAAAGAAACACTCCCCGCTTGCGCTTTAAATTCTTGCGTCTGCTAGGCATAGTCTAGGTTGGCTCAATCAAGCTATGTATTATTTCCTGTCATAAAATAATTATAAGGTTAATTAACCCTTAAGATGCGTTCTGAATAATTAATCAGCTCCTCACCAGACCGGATCGCTCTTCAAGACTGGTATTGGCAGCCTTTACTCCAGTTGAGCTTAAGTTGGAGCTTAAATTGGAGCTTAAGTTGCGATCTTGACTGGTATAAATTTGCCAGCTGTAACAAACTAAAAATATTAGAAAGCCTTTTTTGGGGAAAAGTCATGAACGCAAAAGTAGAGATTTTTAAGAAATTACATGAAGGAGAAATGTTTTTACTGCCTAATGCATGGGATGCTGTTTCAGCACGAATTTATGCTTCTATGGGATTTAAGGCCATCGCGACTTCGAGTGGTGCCATTGCCTTTGCCCGCGGGTATGAAGACGGAGAGAACATTCCTTGGCCGGGACAACTCGAAGGAATACGCAACATTGTCAATGCTGTGAAAATTCCTGTCAGTGCTGATATTGAATGCGGTTATGCCGATGATTTGGCGCAATTGGAAAACCATATTAATCAGTTGATAGATATTGGAGTGGTTGGCATTAATATCGAAGACTCCAACAAACATGGTCGCAATGGGGTGAAATCAATTGAAGAGCAATCTGCGGTCATATTAAGGATTCATCAAACAGCAGATAATCGCAATTATCCATTGTTTATAAATGCCAGAACGGATGTGTATGTTACGGAGGATTATAAGAACAATGCTTTAGAAGAAACAATAAAACGTGCTGCCGCCTACAAAGAATGTGGCGCCAACAGTATTTTCCCATTAGGTATGTTGGTCCCCGAGCACATTAAGACACTTATTGCTCAAACCGGTGTTAAGGTAAGTGTCCATGGACTGCCTGGAAATCATGATCTGAAAAAGTTTCGTGATGCCGGTGCTTGCCGATATACCTTTGGCTATATGGGCTTATTCTATACCGCATCTAAGTTGCGAAGCGCAGTCAAAGCCATGTTGGAAGATAATGACGCAACGGAATTGTTTAGTTTCGATGAAAATACAATGGCTGCGATACAAGAAAATTAGTTTGGAACTTAAGAGTGAAATGACATACGATATTATAGTGATTGGGGGTGGTATTGTTGGGCTGGCAAGTGCGTTAAAACTTTGTCAGAACACCAAGTATTCGGTTCTGGTTATCGAAGCAGAAGACACATTAGCTAAACATCAGACCGGGCATAACAGCGGCGTGATCCACTCAGGTCTGTACTATAAACCCGGCTCATTAAAGGCAAAAAACTGTGTTAATGGTCGTAATGAGCTTTATGATTTCTGCCAGTGCAACGAGATACAGTTTGAAAAATGCGGGAAAATTGTTCTTGCCACCACGGATTCTGAAGCTGAGTCACTTAAATCGCTGATGGAAAGGGGGCAAAAAAACGGCCTCAAAGGATTACGCCTGCTCAATCCAAGTGAAATTGCTGAATTTGAACCTTATGTCTGTGGGACATTGGCGCTGTTGGTGCCTGAAACAGGTATCGTTAACTATAGTGAAGTATCACTTAAATACGCAGAATTGATTGAGCGGGCCAATGGAGAGATCAAGACCAGTACCAGGTTTCTGTCCTGCCATAGAGAGCATCAGCAAATTATTGTGAATACCTCTCAAGGTGATTATCGATGCCGTTTTCTCATCAATTGTGGCGGTTTGCAGGCTGATCGGATTGCCAAAAGTTGTGGAATAGCTGTCGAAGATCTAAAAATCATCCCGTTCCGTGGGGAGTATTACGAACTTAACAGCGATCGGCGTCATCTGGTGAAAAATCTGATTTACCCGGTTCCAGATCCCCGGTTTCCTTTTTTGGGAGTGCATTTCACCCGTCGAATTAATGGTGATGTCGAAGCGGGACCGAATGCCGTATTCGCATTCAAACGGGAAGGCTATCGAAAAGCTGACTTTTCTTTTCGCGATACGCTGGAGTCCCTTGGATTTCCCGGATTCTGGAAAGTCGCTTACCGATATTGGGATACGGCATTGGGTGAGTTCCATCGTTCATTGAGCAAAACCGCATTTGTCAGAGCGCTGCAGCGAATGATGCCGGAACTTACCCAAGGGGATGTACACTACGCAGGTGCTGGTGTCAGGGCACAAGCAGTACTGAAAAATGGCCAACTCATGGATGATTTTTGTATCAAGCAGGACAAGCAGATGATTCACGTACTCAATGCCCCTTCGCCTGCAGCAACGGCTTCCTTGGGTATTGGCAGCTATATTTGTGCTCTTGCGAGCAATCAATTCGATCAGTAAGTTGTATTGTCGAAACAGAGAACGGGGAACGGAGAGGGGGGAGCAGGAGAAGAAAAAGACAACAAATTGATAAAGGGGGTTTTTGACCTGGATTTCGTATTACTACTGGGTTATCGTATTTCGGCTACCAAAACCAATTAGCAAAAGGAAGAATAAGTTACCTACTAAGTTACCTGCTTAAGTTGCGATCTTTCCTGGACAATCCCTGGTAGCCACAGCACACTGAAATTGTAAGGTTCAATTTCCTAATTCTTAGTCTGCTACTTGCCCTCAATCTAAATTTTAAGGAGGTGCCCAAATGATTCTCCTTTTAGTCAACTCTTTAGAGTTTCTGGTCAACCATCTCTATCGAAATCGCTGGTATCCTCGGTTTTATGTTCTAGAAACCGTAGCTCGCGTTCCCTATTTTGCCTACATTTCGGTGCTGCATCTCTACGAGAGTCTCGGCTGGTGGCGCAAAGCCGACTGGCTCAAGGTTCACTTTGCCGAATCCTGGAACGAACTGCACCATCTCTTAATTATGGAGTCTTTGGGAGGCGATCGCCACTGGATTGACCGCGCCCTTGCTCGACACGCTGCCCTAATTTACTACTGGGTCATCGTCATACTTTATCTGATTGCACCAAACTCTGCTTATTATTTTGCCGAACTGGTGGAACGACACGCTTATCACACCTACGATACGTTTTTGAAAGAGCATGGGGATGAATTAAAAGAGTTGGAAGCACCCCAAGTAGCGGTTAATTATTACCGTGATGGCGACCTTTATATGTTTGATGAATTTCAAACCTCTCGTCCACCTACAGGGCGTCGCCCGCAAATTAACAATCTCTACGATGTCTTCGTTGCCATTCGAGACGACGAGATGGAGCACGTCAAAACGATGGTAGCTTGCCAGGAGCCAAACGCGCAATCTGCGCTCAAAAGTCCCCATAGCAAAGTCATTCACCTATCTTGATAGGAGCATTGACAATGACCACACCCATTCAAAACCCAACAAAAAC
Organism: Xenococcaceae cyanobacterium; assembly: GCA_051439465.1. GTDB lineage: Bacteria > Cyanobacteriota > Cyanobacteriia > Cyanobacteriales > JBFRWF01 > JBFRWF01. Next base: position 12,693 of record JBFRWF010000381.1, read on the forward strand.
TGCCACGAAGCTGCCTGACGGACCAAAAACTCCACCATTGCTCCAGATCGTGCAGGGAATTTTTAGTCCAATAGAAACTCTGGAAGCCGCACGCGATCGCTATGGTGATATGTTTACCATCCGAAGTCTGGGATTTCCCCCAGCCATAGTCTTGAGCCATCCCCAGGCAATTCAAGAGGTCTTTACTGCCGATCCCAATTTATTTGATACGGCGACGAGTAATTGGATTTTACGACCTTTGCTGGGAGAAAACTCTCTGAGCCAGCTTGATGGACTTCCCCATCAGCGTCAGCGACGGCTGTTGATGCCTCCTTTTCACGGCGAACGGATGCGAGCCTATGGTCAGCTTATCTGCGATCTTACTAAGCAAGTGATTGGTCAGTGGGAAATTGGCAAACCCTTCTCCATTCGTTCCTCTACTCAAGAAATCTCCCTGGGAGTTATCTTACGCGCCGTTTTTGGTTTGGATGAAGGAGAGCGATACGAGCAGCTCAGGAAACTTCTGAGTTCCTTGCTCGATTCTTTTAACTCTCCTTGGCGTTCCAGTTTGCTTTTTTTACGCTTTCTCCAACGAGATTTAGAGCCGTGGAGTCCCTGGGGATGTTTTCTGCGTCAAAAACAGCGCATTGATGCTCTTCTTACTGCTGAAATTAATCAGCGGCGGACTCAACCTCCTGGCGAAGATATCCTCAGCTTAATGATGTCGGCGCGTGACGAATCAGGTCAACCGATGGGGGAGGCAGAGTTGCGCGATGAATTAATGACGCTGCTGTTTGCCGGACACGAAACCACCGCCTCTGCTTTAGCTTGGGCGTTTTACTGGACTCATCATCTTCCGGAGGTACGGGAGAAACTGCTCGAGGAACTGGATACCCTTAGTCCGGATGCAGATCCTAGTGCCATTGCCAAGCTTCCATATCTGGGTG
>JBFRWF010000382.1:0-22210 GCA_051439465.1 Xenococcaceae cyanobacterium
TAAATCAGCCAAAAGCCCTACTGGGCAAGGAATATAGTTTTTAACTCTATGCTTGAAGTGAATCCCTTGCCCAGTAGGGCTTTCAAGATTTTCTGTTCATTTTTAGCACAGTAACTACGGAAGAACCCCTCTTAAATGCCTCAGGATAACTTCCCATCCATTTGCTCCATTGCGGCTGCCTACGCTGACTGCTCAGTAAGCTTCTGTTGCAACCAAAGATTTACAAGCGCCTCAACTGTCACACCGCGTTTCTTCGCTTGCTGCTCTATGGCACTGAATAGCTCTACTTCGATTGGAACAGCACAAGCAATTTCAAATTGAACGTCGGGGGCGTCGGTATCAAAATCGGTGAAATCATGCGTATCCCAGAAATTACCAATCTTTTCATCGGTATCTGCTTTTGAAATACTGCTGAGTCTATTTGCGTCCATATGCCCTCCGCTCTTTATTGCTCATGTCTCGTGCGCTGAGGATGATTGCTGTTCGGCTGTCAGGCTTGTAGATGAAAAAGACCGACAAATAACGCCCCCCAAAGGTCTGCCCAATAGCGGCATATACATCATTACCTTCAGTATGACCTTTCTCAGCAAAACGAATACGAGGTTTGCTGAAGAAAACCTGCCGAACTTCGTAGACGGTGACACCATGCTTGGACTGGAGCTTTTCTTCAATGCGCTCCGGGCAGATAATAGACTCTATCCTCATGGGCCAAGTTTAGCATCAAGTAGTCTGAGATGAAGCTGTTTGACTGCTTTGCATTCTGCCTGGGCTAAGCCTCTTTGGGGTGGTGGGCATTGCTGAAATGCACAGAAGTAGGAGGAGATAGGTGTTTGTATCAATGCCCACCCTACGAGCTACGAGGGCGATCGCCGGCGTACTCAATAAAAGTTAACACAGCTCCGTTAACCTCAAAACGGCTGCTGTTTCTTGCTAGAAGATTCTTTCTGAATTTCTGCAGGCGGACGCAAATTCATTAAGAGCATTTCTCGGTGACGAATTGCCTTTACTGCCACCTCCCAAGGAAAGGTAAATGATTGAAACGATTCTGGTGAAATCCGATCTTGATCCAGATCCACAACCACTTTCTCGAAGATTTCAAATAAGTGGCGACGCACAACTGCCAATTGCTCTAAATCTTCAATAGAATCTATTTCGTCAATCAACCTCAGGATTTCCAAATTATAGAGATCGGTGCGGTTCTTCTGTCGCCCCTGTAGCCAGAGTCTTAACTGCCAGATGCCAGAGACACCAAGCACGGAAATCGAGAGCAATAGACCCATAGGCTCGGCATACTTCACAATAAAGCTCACAATAAAGCTAGGTTCATCCTGGTTGTAGTATGCTTTTGCGCCTGGATGGAATGCCAAGCCAAGCTCCCGGATAGAATCAGGCTGACGAATCATCGCTGCTTGGGGATTTTGCTTGACTAATTCATTACGCGCTTCAAACAAAATGCGAGTAATTTCATGGATGACACTTTCATCGATGTCCTCATGGGTAACAAGCACTGCTCGCACCGCCACGACGGGTAAATCTTCTGCTGGAATCGGAATTGCCCCATTATAAGTTCCCTTGGGAATTTGGCTGGTTTCGAGAGCGGGTTGGAAAAGCTGTAGTGCTGCGGCTTGATCTATAGGTACTAGCCTGGTTTGACTGGTTTGCAGGAGTTGACTGACTGCAGGATTCCCCAGAGCAATAACACGAAACAACGCATCTACTTGTCCCTGACGAAGGGCAGCATGAGCTTGTTCGGGTGGTAGAACCATCGGTTCAAAGTCTGTTTCACTTAAGCCGTAATGTTTGCTTAACGGCCAGAAGAGTTTATAGGAGCCACTTCCTTTGGGCATCAGGGCAATACGTTTCCCTTTGAGATCGCTCACGCTCTGAATATCAGAGTTGGCTGCTGCAATCAGATGAAACATTTCTGGAAATAAGAAGGCGATCGCCCGTGTGGAGGGATTAACGGGGGTATCGCTTTGCAAGAGTGCCAGTTGCACCCTGTTTTGCTCCAGAAATTCCTCGTTTTGTAGGGAACCTTCTGTCTCAAGAACTTCAATCTGGATTTGGGGTTGATGTTTAGCAACAACTTGGGCGAGAGCTTTAGCAAAGGCATAATATTCGCCGTTCTTTCCCCCTGTAGCAATAGTCAGATAATACCCGCGGTTCTGCTCGCGGAACCATTCCACGGCAAAGGTGCAAGCCATGACGATGCTGAGCAAGACAACCGGAAGAACAAGTTTATTCTGCATTGACTAGGGATTGGTGATTGGTGATTGGGGAAAAGGGAAGCTCTAAACCTTCCCTTTTGTTAAGAAATATTAATAGAATAGAAGAAACCCTCCGATATCATTTCGATCTTGTACTACGGCTGGTACAATTTTAATGAGTTTTAAAGATTTAACAGATGAACAGCAACGGCTGCTGGAGGTGGCAGAAACCTATTTTCGGTCAGTGGTAGCACCCCAAGCAGCAATAATCGATCAGGAACCAGAAGCCTTGAGAAAAGCATTAAGGGGAATGGGCGATCGGTCTTTACTTGCCCTACGAGTTCCCAAACTTTGGGGCGGTTCTGAATTTAGTGAAATAGCCTTTCGCCGCTTTCAAATAATGATGGCGAGATATTCTGGGGCTTTGACATTTTTGCAAGCTCAACATCAGAGTGCTGGTTCCCTACTTGTAGTTAGTACCAACAAGTCTCTCAAACAAGAATATTTGCCCCGGATGGCTAGGAGTGAAGTGTTGGTGGGTGTGGGTTTCTCCCAGTTGCGCCGTCGGGGTGAACCGCCGATGAAAGCAGTGCCAGTTGCAGGGGGATATCAGTTAGAAGGAGAGGTTCCCTGGATTACTGGCTTTGGTTTCTTTCAGGATTTTATTATTGGTGCAGCCTTGCCTAATGGTGAAGCGGTTTACGGGATGGTCCCTTTCCGGGATACCGCTCAGGAGTCGGGGGGTACAATTCGCTTGAGTCAGCCGATGGAACTGGCAGCAATGGCTTCAACGAATACGGTGAGTGCTAGTTTGAGTGGGTGGTTTTTACCGAGCGATCGCGTCCTTGCAGTTAAACCAGGGGGTTCAATTCACGAAAACGACAAAAAGAACGTTCTCCATCACGGTTTTTTTGCCCTGGGATGCGCTCAAGCTGGACTGGATATCCTGGAGACTGCCTATCAAAGAAAACAGCTTCCTTTCTTGCGGCAAGCCTTTGACTCTCTCAACCAGGAACTAACTAGCTGTCGCACACAGATGTTTGAGGCTTTGCCACCTCAGAGCCAATCTTTTGAACAACGTCTGCAACTGCGGACTTGGGCGATTAATTTAGCAGGACGTTGCAGCCAAGCAGCAGTGACGGTTTCTGGTGGTGCGGCTAATTACAAGTATCATGCCGCCCAGCGAGTTTACAGGGAAGCTTTGATGTTCACTGTTTCGGGTCAAACAACGGCTGTGATGGAAGCAACTCTGGAGCTATTGCTTTTCGTTGGGAAATTATATTATAATTAGATTTGAGTTACTGCGGGTATAGTTCAGTGGTAGAACGTCAGCTTCCCAAGCTGAATGTCGAGGGTTCGAGTCCCTTTACCCGCTTTCTCAACTGTCGATTGACTAATTATTTGTCGTTATTCTGAGATCTTGCACCATTATCAAAAAGTCTAAAAAACCCGATTTTTAGAGGCTGAAACCCCATTAAATTCGTTGTTGTTTGGCTAAAAATCGGGTTTTCAACATCAGGTGCAAGATCTGAGTTATTGTCAAATTAATGTCGTCGAGTCAAATTATATCTTTTTTTTTATCAAAAAGGAGTACAAAATCATGCAAAGTATGAGTTTAAAAGCAAAGGTTGATGCTGATTGTAAATTAAGCTTACAGCTACCTAAAGAATTAGCTAATCAAGATATTTTCTTTATAGATACCTTCTAGCTTATGAAAGACTTCGAAGAACAACTCAAAGCTATCTATTCTCAAGACTTGGAAGAGAAAAAAACTTGGTATTCTTCTGTGGCAGAGAGCTACAACAAGGTAAGACCGCGCTATCCTGAGGAACTAATTAACCGCGCTGTGAAGTTAGCCCAACTTCAAAAGGACGCAATTATCCTGGAAGTGGGATGCGGTCCTGGAACTGCAACGGAAGCGTTTGCTCAATTGGGCTTCTCCATGATCTGCCTTGAAGCAAGTCAGGAATCTTGCTCTCTTGCGCGACAGAACTGTGCGCAGTATCCAGATGTAGAGATTACGAATACCACCTTTGAAGAGTGGGAGCTAGAGACTGAGAGATTCAATGCCGTTCTTGCAGCGACTGCTTTTCATTGGATTCCACCTGAGATTGGGTATCCAAAAGCTGCTGATGCATTAAAAGACAACGGTTCTCTGATTTTGCTGTGGAACACAGGAGCTCAGCCCCAGTATGAAGTTTACCAAGTGTTGAATGAGGTCTATCAGACCCATGCTCCGTTTCTTGCACTATATGAAGAAAGAGAAACTCAGGAAGAGAATCTCAGAAAGTTTGGACAAACTGTCATTGACTCGGGTCAGTTTAAAGACTTAGTATCCGAACAGTGGGCGTGTGAAGCCACCTATAGCATCGATGATTATCTTGCACTTTTGAGTACTTACTCGCCATACATAATGCTAGACCCGCAGAAGCGGGATTCTTTGTTTGAAGGCTTGAGGGAAACACTAGAGAGAAACTGCGGAAGGAGTATCCAGCTCTCATATCTCTCAGTTTTTCAGATTGCCAAAAAAATATAAAGTCGAGAGAGAATACCTCTGCCATCGAAGCAGTTCCACCTTCGCCCGATCAAGATTTGCTGGAGAGCGATCGCCCCTGGCTGACTGACAAAACTATTAAACCCTTGTGATCGCCCTCTTCTAACTCGCTATCGCAATAACCAAGCCGATTATATTAGTAAAGGAGAAAATCCTCAATATGTAAGGGGAGCAGGGGGAGCAGGGGAGATTTCCTCAATTGCCAATTCTCAATGACAAATAACAAATGACCAAAATCAGTCTGTGCATGATTGTCAAAAACGAAGAAGCATCCTTGCCGCGATGCCTGAACAGTGTTAAAAACGTTGTGGATGAAATGGTGGTGCTGGATACGGGTTCCACCGACAGGACGGTAGAAATTGCCCAAGGATTGGGTGCAAAGGTTTATCACTTCCAATGGTGCAATGACTTCGCTGCGGCGCGGAATGAAGCTTTGAAATATGTTCAGGGGGAATGGGTGCTGGTGCTGGATGCGGATGAGGTGCTAACTCTTGAAATTGTGCCGCAGATGCAGCAGGCAATGGAAGACAAAAATAACCTGGTACTCAACCTGATGCGGCAAGAAGTGGGGGCAAATCAATCTCCCTATTCTTTAGTTTCGCGCTTATTTCGCCGTCACCCAGAGGTGAGATTTTCTCGTCCCTATCACGGGATAGTGGATGACAGCGTTGCCCAGCTATTACAGCGAGAACCTCACTGGCAAGTGCTTTCCCTTGCACCTGTGGCAATTCTTCATTATGGCTACCAACCAGAAGCGATCGCAGCCTTAGATAAATACACTAGGGCAAGAAAGGCAATGGAAGGGTTTTTGGCAACCCATTCTAATGACCCCTATGTTTGTAGTAAATTGGGGGCGCTTTATGTCCAAATGGATCGGTTAAAGGACGGAATTAAATTACTCAAGCGCGGCTTAAAGTCCAATAAAGCAGAGGCACCAGTATTATTCGAGTTGCATTACCATCTGGGTAATGCCTATACCCGCCAGCAAAAACCCGATCAGGCAGTGAAGCATTATCAAAAAGCGATCGCCCAGCCAATTTTACCTCAATTAAAACTGGGAGCTTATAACAATCTGGGCAGTTTGCTCAAGGGGGTGGGAGATTTGCAGGCGGCGCAAAAAGCCTATGAAACAGCCTTGAAGATTGACCCCTATTTCGTCGTTGGTTATTATAATTTGGGCATGACACTTAAGGCACTGGGGCGTTTTTCCGAAGCGATCGCCGCTTACCAAAAAGCCATTAAACTGAATCCTGATTATGCTTTTGCCTACCAAAACTTAGGGGTTGTCCTGTTAAAAATCGGTAACTTGCCAGAGAGCTTGGAAGCTTTTAAGAAGGCGATCGCCCTCCACGAATCCCAAAATCCCTTAGAAGCCGAACGACTAAGCCAAGGACTACAGGAAATGGGCTTTTTAACCCACATTCCGCACCCCGTCAGTGTCACACCATCTCAATTAAAGTCTTGTCGAGATCCAAGTGTGAGTCAAAATACTTAGTCAAGAATTTAGTTCGCGGCAACTTGCCGCGAACTACTCCCAAACTTTTACCTCATTCAAAGCATCTGGTAGTTTCTGGTCAAGATAACGCAATGGTGGGTATTGATAGGCGATACCAGTCACAGCTAAGGTTAATATTCCCAACAGACAAAACATTAGACCTATGCCTCGGCCGGGTCCGGTTCCCAGGAGTAGGCCCAAGCTGGAGGCAAGAGGGCCATCAGTAGCCATCCAGGGTTCAAACAGTCCATCGGCTAATGGTCCGGCCATGGTGAAGGCTAAGAGGAGTGGAGACAAAGCCACAATCTGTTTGATGGCAAATACTCGCCCTTGGACGGCAACAGGAACTTTACGTTGCAATAAGGCTTGAACACAGCTCTTTCCTAAAGATAAGCTAAACAGGAACACAAAGGCACTAAGGGCTAATAAAGGAATCACTGTACGCACTCCAGCTATTAGCATAGAAAGCCCCATCAGCCCATTAAATCCTAGTACTCCCAGCATTAGTTTTTGAGGCCCCCCCCAACGACTCATTACTAGACTCCCGGTCACCATGCCTAAGCCCCCGAGAGAAAGCGCCCAGCCTAATTGGGTAGGGGTGCCAATAATCAGTCCTAGAGGGGTTACTAAGCTCAGTAACAGACCGAGAAGCCAGTTGTCGATAAAGAAGAACAACATTAGCCCTACCAGGCTGGGACGCTCTAGAATGTAGCGCCAGCCATAGATCAGGTCCCGATTGATTGAACGGATAGAGGTAGTCTGAGGTTTCCCTGGGGTGGATTGGGGCAGTCTTAGTAAGGCCAGGGTCATTACCGCACAGCCAAAGGTGAGTCCATCTAGTACCATGATTCCTTGCAACTGAATCAAGCCTAGTAAAACACCCCCTAATACTGGGCTGAGTAATTTAGCCAGTGCGGGAGCTAGTTGACTTAAACCACTGGCTCGTCCCAGGTCTTTTTTAGGTACAAGCAAGGTTATTGATGCGGTTAAGGCTGGTCCTTGAAAGGCTGCGGTAGCTGCCCCCACCGCAGTCAGTAGGTACAAATACCAGACTTCTAGGTTATGGTATGCTAGTAAGAGGATAAAGCTCAGAGTACTGATACCCGCTACCGTATCGCTCACAAGCATTACCCAGCGTCTATTACAGCGATCAACCACTACTCCGGCGAAGGGGGAGAGAAGAAGAATCGGAAAAATCGCACAAAAATTGAACAAGGCATATTGGGTAACTGCGCCTGTTTGTTGGTATAGCCATACGCCTAGTGCAAAGCGAGTCAAGCTTGAGCCTATCAAGGAAAAACTCTGGCTACTCCAGAGCCACCAAAAAGTCTGCCTCCCATTCAATCTAGATAGGCGTTTTCTCAGTTCCAAGAATTTCATTATTTATGGTGCATAGTAAAGAGCAACACTGATTCGGTGTCGGATAGTTGCAGGAGAGTTCCCCGTAACAGGGGTCCTGTGGCTAGATTAAAGGGGATTTGTGCTTCCAGTTGGCTGTAGGCTCTGACTTGATTGGCTTGCTCCGATGGTCCTAGGTGTTGCCAGTCTTCTATCTCCAGTTGGAAGTTAGCTTCCAATTCAATTACCTGTATAGGCGTACCGTTAACGGAGGGGAAACGGGTGCGTAATACTTCATGGCGACCCACTATTTCTCCGATCGCCTTTTCTAAAGCCCCTCGGTTCAGATTCCCTGTAAGTCTTACTGCTCCATGTATATTGTAAGTAGCCGAGTCTCCTTCCAATTGGTTGAGGAACCATAGTCTTTCTTGTGCCCAAGATAAATCTTGAACGCAATATAATTCGAGTAAATAGCATAAACTCTCTCAGCGAATCTGCTAAAAATAGAATGTTCAAACTAATTAACAAGTTCGGATTTACTATCCTTCAGTTAAAATCGTCAAACCACAAAGAAAATTTATTAAAAATATCAAAAGTTTTTGGCTCAATTGTCAAGCACGAACACTCAGATGAAAATGGAATTGTACCTGTAATCCCCCTTGATAATAGCCCTGGATATGTTAATACGACGACAACAGAACTACCGTTACATACAGATGGTTCTTTTGCTGTTAATCCACCAAAAATAGTAGCGCTTCAGTGCGAAGTTCCTGTAGCAAGTGGTGGCTTGACGACCATGGGAGATGGTAAATTACTGTACGATCATCTAACGAGTCTAAATCCCTGTGGATTATTGAATTTATTTCAAGATGATGCCATGACAGTCCAAAGGGAAAATCGAAAATCTACTCAACCTATTTTTAAGGAGTATGAGGGGAGAACGAGCATCAAATTTAGATGGGATAATGCAATTAGTATTTCAGTAAAACCAGAAGATTTGCCAATGATTGAGACAATAAAAAAAATCTTGAGACAATCCCAAAATATGTCAAAATTTAAATTGCAGTCACAGCAAATATTAATTATGGACAATACTAGAATATTGCATGGTAGAACCGCATTTAAAAAAGGAGACAAAAGGGGGCTTAATCGCATTTGGTTTGAGAGTAAATCCGATTATAGCGAAGTTCTTTAGTTGGAATTTTCTTCGGAAAAAACCTTAGAAAAATTGAAAAGAGAACAGGGAAAGATAATCTAATTTTATATCAAAATATCCTTAATAAATCAGGTTCTAACGGATTTTGTGTGGAGTATAAAAGTGCGTCAATGGGAAAGAAATAGTATTAACCACTGTTTTCCGATGCCGAGAACCATTCTCTACACTATGGCGGGTGTATCCAAGATATGGCAGCGTAAGTGCAACAGCGCGGTACTACTAAAAAACCAGGACAACTAACAATGAAAAAAGAGACAGTTGTTACCTTTTTTTTGTCTATCGTACTTTTTGCGTTTCTCGGCGTTTGTCTTCTAAACCCTCCCGACACAGCACCCATAAACGCGCCTCTAACGGATTTTTCCTCTGGTCGCGCCATGAAACACCTTGAGGTCATCGCCCAAAAATCTCACCCAATAGGTTCACCTGAGAACGCAGAGGTTCGCAATTACATCTTCAAAGAACTGGCTGCTAGGGGACTAAATCCAGAAGTTCAGAAAACAACGGTTGTCAACCCGAGGTTGGGGGTTCCCTTTCCTGCTGGCACCGTCCATAACATTCTTGCCAGACTACCAGGAACCGATAAGACTAAGACCATTTTGCTCGCAGCGCACTACGACTCAGTGCCAACTGGTCCCGGTGCCAGTGATGATGGTGCTGCTGTCGCGGCCCTGCTTGAAACTGTAAGGGTCTTGAGAGCCGGTTCGCCTTTAAGAAACGATGTCATTTTTCTCTTTACCGATGGTGAAGAAGCCGGACTTCTGGGAGCGAAAGCTTTTGTGGACGAACATCCCTGGGCTAAAGATATGGGAGTGGTGCTGAATTTTGAAGCCCGGGGAAATAGCGGCCCGAGCCTAATGTTTGAAACAAGCAGCGAAAATGGATGGCTCATTCAGGAGTTTGCTAAAGCTGCGCTCCATCCTGTTGCCAATTCGCTCATGTATAGCATTTACAAGAATCTGCCCAATAATACTGATTTGACCATCTTCAAAGAGGCGGGATGGGCAGGACTTAATTTTTCCTACATCAATGGTTTGATTCACTATCACACCATGACTGACAGTGTTGAAAATATTGATGAGCGCAGCCTTCAGCACCATGGCTCCTATGCCTTGGCTTTAACGCGCCATTTTGGCAACCTGGATTTACAAGACACAAAAGCCAGGGATGCTGTCTACTTTGACATCTTCGGTTCAGTTTTTGTCCACTACTCCGAAGCGTGGGTCACCCCTCTGACAGTTTTTGTGGTTCTCTTGTTTGTCGGGGTCGCGATCCTCGGTTTGAGAAGAAACCAGTTGACCTTCCCTGGGATGGCTTTAGGCTTCCTTGCTTTTTTGTTAAGTGCCATCAGTGCTTCGGTAATTGTCACCCTTGCCTGGTGGAGCATACGCGCGCTGCACAGTGAGTATAGATGGATTCGGACGGGCGACACCTATAACAGCACTCTTTACATGCTCGGCTTTGTCGCCCTCACCCTTGCCATCACCTCAGGGCTCTACGTTTGGTTCCGCAAGAAGATCAGCGTACCAAACTTAACGGTTGGCGCTTGGCTCTGGTGGCTGCTCTTAATGGTGCTGACCAGCTTGTATTTGCCGGGTGCCAGCTATCTGTTTGCGTGGCCGCTGCTATTCAGCCTGCTGGGATTGGGGTTTACATTCGCTTCAAGACATCGGAAGTCTGGCTTGGGGAAACGCTTTACCGTGCTTTCTCTGTGCGCCCTTCCAGGAATCATCCTGCTGACTCCAACCATCTACCTGATCTTCGTCGCACTGACCTTAAGCAAGTCTGGAGCAGTGATGGTTATGGTGGTGCTCCTCCTGGGTTTACTCATTCCCCACCTCTGCCTCATGGCTATTTCAAACAAATGGTTGCTGCCCGCTGCCTCCATCCTGGTAAGTCTAGGCTTTATTGTAGCGGGTAGCGTAACAGCAGGCTTTGACGCCAACCATCCCAAGCCAAACAGTATCTTTTATGGTTTGAATGCTGACACGGGGCAGGCAATCTGGGCCAGCACCGATGAAAAGCCAGACGAGTGGACTTCCCAGTTCCTTTCTGCGGCTCCAGAAAAAGGGACCTTGGCTGAATATTTACCGATGGCGCATCGGCAATTTCTCAAAAGTCAGGCTCCCCTAGCACCGCTGGCTGCACCAAAGCTCGAGCCAATTGGTGACGAAGTGAGCGATGGCGTTCGAACCTTGCACCTGCGCATTACCTCGCCTCGGCAAGGGCGTATTATGCGAATATATGTAGACTCAAATACGGAAGTTCTGGCGGCTGCAGTCAACGGGAAGCGAATCGGCAAAAACGATACACCAACACACATTGAACCTGGAGAGCGGTGGGGATTGAATTATTTTGCCCTTCCCAAAGAGGGGATAGAGCTTACTTTGGCAGTCAACTCATCCCAGCCCTTAGAGATAAGAGCTGTGACTCAATCAGATGGGCTTGCTGAAATACCAGGCATATCCTTCAGGACAAGACCAAACGACATGATGCCAAATCCATTTGGATTTGGGGTTAGCGATTCGACTCTGGTGAGCAAATCCTTTCAAGACTAGAATCGGCAAGGGCTTGAGCTGGCGCTCGCCTACCGCCCACCCCCGGCGTGAGCGCTAATATTATATTTTTAAGATTCTTTTGGTTCAACGTTTAATGTCATGAATTCTTAAAATGAGAATTGCTGCAGTCCAGTAATCGTAGTTGACAAACTAGCTAGAATGTGTATTGTGCTTTCCCTGGTGGTATTATTCTGAAAAAGGTCTGTTAAGCTAAGAACAGTACCAATGATTGACCATGGTTAACGAAAAACCAGTCTACAGACGCTTTCCCAAGGTACCAATTGAGCGACGGACTGCTGCCTTTTTAATCGATTTTGTCACCGTATGGCTGGTCAGTTCACTAGCTGGCATTGCCTTACAGTGGCTAGTGTTTATTTTGGCTTGGCTGGCTCTGCGGGTGCTTGTAGTAGAAAAAAATCAAGGTCAGAGTCTCGGTCGCTGGGCTTTGGATATGAAGGTGATTGATGCCCGGTTTAATAAGATTCCTGGGCTGGTGGCATTAGCGAAACGGGAGGGAATTATTTGCTTTGGTGCTTTTTTAGCCATGATTGGCTTAAATATTAATTTTAGAAACGGCATTTCGATGCTGCTGCTGATTTCCCCTTTGCTAGCAGATTGTGGCTTTGCTTTTGCCGACGAGCAGCTGAGCCAAGCTTTCCATGACCGCATTGCCCAAACAATTGTCATTCAGACTCGCCGGGGTTTCTCTCTTGACTTGCGATTGAAGAAATTACTTGCTCAGTTGAAGCATAATATGAGAAGGTAGTTATTTGTGTGTAAATTAACTTAAGTGTTTAAATTGGTAGAATTGGTTTTATGGCAAGCAAAAAAGGTGTCCGGATTATCATCACCCTAGAATGCACCGAGTGTCGCAGCAATACCAATAAGCGATCGCCCGGTGTTTCCCGCTATACAACAACAAAGAACCGTCGTAACACAACGGGACGCCTAGAACTGAAAAAGTTCTGTACCCACTGTAATCGACACACCATCCACAAAGAAATTAAATAACCATCCACAGAGCACAAGTTAACCACAAAGTAAATACCGACTAAGAGCGACTTATGGCTTATTATCGCAAACGCCTTTCTCCAATCCAACCTAGCCAACCCATCGACTACAAAGATGTGGAACTGTTGCGCAAGTTTATTACCGAACGGGGCAAAATTCTGCCCCGGCGAATTACGGGTTTGACCTCAAAACAGCAACGGGACTTAACTCAAGCAGTAAAGCGTGCCCGCATTGTGGCTTTGTTACCTTTCATTAACAAAGAAGGATAGAGCGCAAGATAACTTTCTGGTCTCTCTCGAAGCGAATCCAGCGATGGAAAGGTATAGACTGGAGATTAAATTGTTCAATGAAGGTTAGCTGGTGGAAAAGGGAACGCTGATCGAATTCAGGCTACAAGGAGAGCGCCGTCTTGCTGTTACCGAGCGTCCAGAAGGCAAAAAGGATTGGATAGTAGTGGATGAAGGGGGTCAGTCTCACAAAATTCGCCCTCAGCGAGTAGAATATGAGATTAGTGGTGGCCCCTACAAACCCTCAGACATCCCCAGCTTTGTTCAACAGGTACAGCCTTATCTTGACCCTTCTAGTTTAGAAATAGCCTGGGAGCTGCTGGTAGAGGAAGGAGAAGCAGTTACATCTGCCAATATGGCGCAGCTATTATTTTCTGACCAAAGCCCCCCTTTGTGCTATGCTGCCCATACCCTTCTTTCGGAAGATAAAGTATACTTTAAGAAAAAAGGAAACCTCTACGAGCCCCGTTCTGCGACTCAGGTAGGGGAAATTAAACATCAGCTAGAAGTTGAGGAGCAGCGCAATCGGGAAAAGGAAGGATTTTTAGCCCGCCTGCAGCAGACATTAACTGGTGAAACAGTAGAATGGGCTCAAAGCGATCGCTCTCGCCTGGAAGCTTTGGAAAAGTTCGTCCTCCAGCCAGAACAAGGCTCCCGTGCGGCTCAAGAGATTCTTGCCCTTTTGGAGCGATCGCCAACCCCGCAAGGTGCTTTTGAATTGCTGGTAGATATAAACTGGTGGAGTAAGTACGAAAACCTGTTTCTACGCCGCAGCTCATATCCAGTTAACTTTCCCAAAAAGGTCTTTGAAGTGGCGCAGCGTTGCCTAGATTCTCCCCCCCCCGATCCTGACGTAAATCGCCTGGATTTAACTCATCTCAAGGTTTACACCATTGATGATGAAAGTACCGAAGAGATAGATGATGGCTTGAGTATCGAAGACCTCGGTGAGGGGAAGTTGGCTCGGCTGTGGATACACATTGCCGATCCGACAAGATTAGTTTTGCCAGGAGATGAACTAGACTTAGAAGCCAGACGCCGTAGTACTAGCTTATACTTACCCACTGGCATGATTTCCATGTTCCCATCGGAACTGGCAACCGGACCGATGAGTTTGGTTCAGGGTCAAGTTTGTCCGGCTCTGAGTTTCGGGATCGTCTTGGATGAAACAGGAGCAGTACAAGACTACAGGATCCATGCCAGCCTGATTAAGCCAACCTACCGCCTCACCTACGACGACGTTGACGAGATGCTGGGTATTCAGGCAGAACCAGAGATTGCTGGGCTAGCCACTTGGGCAACTCGACGGGAGGAGTGGCGGCGTTCTCAAGGTTCAATCAATATCCACATGCCAGAATCTTTGATCAAGGTGAGACAAGATGATGAAATCGTCATTGAGTTGTTAGATGACTCCCAAGCACGTGAGCTAGTGGCAGAAATGATGATTTTGGCTGGAGAAGTAGCGGGACGCTATTGTCAAGATCATAATTTGCCCGTGCCATTTCGGGGTCAGCCTCAACCCGAATTGCCTTCAAAAGAAGAACTATTACAGCTACCTGCTGGTCCGGTGCGCTTCTGTGCCTTGCGCGGGTGTATGCCCCGCAGCGAAATGGGAATTACTCCCGCACGTCATGCGAGTCTGGGTTTGGATACCTACACTCAGGTCACTTCTCCCATTCGTCGCTACACTGACTTACTGACTCATTTTCAGCTCAAAGCTCATCTGCGGGGTGAACCACTGCCTTTTTCTGGTGAACAGATGCAGGAAATTATTTATAGTGTTACCACATCAGCTCAGGAGGCAACTTTAGTCGAGCGTCAGACTAATCGTTACTGGGGGTTAGAATATCTGCGTCGCAATGCCGATCAAGTCTGGCAAGTGCTGGTGTTGCGCTGGCTGCGAGAAGATGACAACTTGGGCTTGATTTTGTTAGAGGATTTGGGACTGGAGTTGCCTCACCGCTTTGAACGTCAAGTCTCATTGGGCGATCGCCTGGAAGTTCAGGTTAGTCGTGCCGATCCCCATCGAGATGAGATTCGATTCCGGGAAATGCTTGACCAAAAAACCCAGCCAGCGGCTACGTGAAATAAGCTGTTGTGCATTTAACTTGTATATCCAACTTCCTGATTTTAGTCAGATTACTAATGGACGTTAATTAAATTTAAAGAAAATTAACAAATCTTAAGCAGACTTTGAGGAACAAATATTAACCATCCGGGAATTTACAGATTATTATCTGTGACATGACTCATACTGAATCCGGGTCTTAAACCCCCTTGATCAATTGTCTGTATTTTTCTTCCCTGCTCCTCCCTCCCCTTTCGGGCCCTGCTTCCTTCAAAAAGGGGGTAGTTAACCCGGATTTGGTATCAGTAGTACGTTGACGGTATATTTGAGAGAAAATCAAACTATGAGGAGTGAACTGAACTGGGCAAAAATTGCCACCGTTGAACCTAGTGGTTATCTCAGTGCTGCTAATGCCAGTGAGTTTCAACGACAGCTAATAACTGCTGTAGCATCTCAGGAGTATTCTATACTTTTGGTTGATATGAGTCAAGTAGAGTTTCTCGACAGTGCTGGTCTGATGGTATTGGTTTCTGCATTTTGCCTTGCTCAAAGTCTGGGTAGGCATTTCAGCCTTTGCTCGGTAGCACCATCGGTTCGCATCATTTTTGAGTTGACTCAGCTAGACAAAGTGTTTGAGATTTTTGATAGCCGAGATGACTTTGAAAAGAATGCTTGAGCGCATTCCCCATCTACAATCTTTGATTGGGGTGGGGTTAGCTCAAGCCAATGATAATGCACGGTTGGTAAAGAATGAAAACTAGACGATTAAGTTATTGTTACCTAGTACTGATGAGTGTTGCACTCTTGTGTTCCCTCTCTGGCTGTCGTACTTCTGAGCCAACCACTAGTACAAATCCCTCTCCCACCATTAGCACTCCAGTGTCTCAGATTGAAGAAGCGGCAGCAAACATTAGTGAAATCCAGCAACAGCCGGTTTTAGTGCGACAGTTGAATGCTACTGAGGAAATAACTGCCACCGAAGGTATGGCTCTTCAATTTAGCGAGACAATACGCACCAAGGGGGAAGCGCTGGCGCAAGTTGACCTCAAAAACGGATTAGCGTTTCGCATTGGCGGTGACGCTGTTTTGACCTTACAGCCTGATAATCGCCTCAACCTCAGTGCAGGTGAGATGATTACATGGGTAGAGCCTGGTAAACAAGTACCTATAGAAATTGTGACACCAGGAGCAATTGCCGGGATTCGAGGTACTACTGTGTTTGTGAAAATACCCAAAGATCCGAATCAGGAAATTGAGATTTTTTCTTGGGAGGGTTGCGTGGAGGTATGGCTCCCTAATCAGCCAGGAGAAGTAATAATTAATGCAGGAGAGCGAGTGAAAATTAGACGGGGTGAAACAGACATCAGTAGAATTCGCGCCTCTGTGGAGCGGCTTAAACCTCGACAATGGCTTCAACGCCGCCGTCGAAGCCGTCTGCTAAACAACTTTAGGAGACAGATGCCAACTATAGAAGAGATTGACAATGCACTTCCTCCTGAGGTGAAAACCATTACTCCCCCCGCCTAAATCATTGCAATGTTGGGAATGTGAATAATGATTAGATTTGGGAGAAGGCTTCTTGGAGATAATATGCGCGATCGCCTTGGTGCTGGAAAAAGGCGATCGCTCAATCTCACTCAATTCAACTATCTGCTTATTGCCTGCTGGGCAATTTTAGGGGCGATCGTTACTGCCGGAAACCTCCAGGGACAGATAGAGCGGCAGATTCAGGTTTTCTTTTTCCGGTTGCGAGGTCAAGTTAGGCCTCCCGATAATATCGTCATCCTGAAGATTGATCAAGACTCCCTGCAACAAGGAGAATTCTACCAAAGGAACCCAGCACGTTACCCAGAACTAGAACCAATTCAGGCTTGGCCCTGGAAGCGTACTGCTTACGCTCAAGCGGTGGAAAAATTGCTTGCTGCTGGCGCTAAATCTGTTTCCTTAGATGTAATTTTAGCAGACCCCAGCCGCTATGGCTCAGGGGATGATCGGAGATTACAAGAGGTACTGCAACGTTATCAGGAGCAAATAATTCTGGCTACTGTTTATGAATCTTTTACTACAGCTCAAGGTGTCCAGGCTCAACTAATATATCCCCATCCAGTTTTTCAAGCCAGTCCGAACAACTTGGGATTAATCAATTTCTGGTCATCGCCTGATGGCAGAATCTATCGATTAGCCAATGACTATTATGACCAGGTTATCGGTCCTCTGGGACTGGGAGAGAAAATTCCCTCTTTTGGAGAAGCGACATTAAAAGCGGCGAAAATAGACTCACCCGAAACCAAAGGGAGAGATATCTTTTTCTACGGAGCTGCGGGGACTTTTAAACGGGTGTCTTTTTGGCATGTCCTAGACGCTAATAACTGGGAATTCCATCTCAAAAACCAGACTTTTAGCGACAAGATTGTGCTAATTGGAGCAACAGCAGCCTCTTTGCAGGACTTCAAACGCACCCCTTTTTCGGAAAATATGCCAGGGATTGAAGTCCATGCCAATGCGATCGCTACCTTAATGGAAGGTCGGGCGATCGCTCCTGCTTTTCCCAATGCACCCTTGGAAGGATTGCTGGTGTTATTGGGAGTAACAGGGACAGGAATATTGCTGATTAATCGTCTCAAAAAACCTGTTGTGCAACTTCTAGGCTCTTTAGGAATGGCATTAGCTTGGTTAGGAGTCAGTTATCTCAGTTTTACTTATGCTGGACTAATTTTCCCCACAGCCGTACCAGTAATAGCCATTGCCCTGAGTGGTATTTCCTGTTTAGCTACAGGTGCAATTAAAGAGCAGTTAGAAAGAATCCGCCTTTACCGTACCCTAGGACGTTACGTTGCTGAACCAATTGTTAATGAAATTCTGACGCAACATGCTGATGATTTCCATAAACTTCTAAAGGGACGTAAACTTAGAGCTGCAATTTTATTTTCAGATATTCGATATTTTACCACTCTTTCTCTGAAGCTAGAACCAGAAGAACTGCTTGAACAACTCAATACTTACTTCAATGCAATAGTAGAAGCAATACTGGCAGAAGGGGGGACTGTAGATAAGTTTATTGGCGATGCAGTGATGGCAGAATTTGGTTCTCCTATTTCCCGGGGAGAAAAAAATGATGCCATGAAGGCCATTCGAGCCGCACTGGGAATGCGTCGGGCATTGGTAGAGTTACACAAAGAGTGGAGAAAGCAAGGAAAGGATCTCTTTTTTAATGGTATTGGTATTAATTTTGGAGAGGTGATTGTAGGAGATATCGGTTCTTATCGACGGCGAGAATATGCAGTTATTGGTGATGCTGTTAATGTTGCCAGTCGGGTTGAGGGTCTGACAGGGAAATTAGGGACTGATATTCTGATTGCTGAGTCAATGTATCAACTGGTGAAGGATGAGGTTGAAGTTATCCCTATGGGAGAGTTTCAGTTAAAAGGGCGGGAAACAAATCAGGTGCAACTTTACAGTTTAATTGGACTAAAAGGGGACGATCAAACTCTCTATCAACAATTGCATGAAGAACTCCGCAGTTATTTAGAGTTGAAAAAGTAATATTGACGTCCTCAAAAATAGAAACTTATTTCAAGTTTCTGGAGATTTATCAGTTGTCAACTGGGTAACGTAGTTCCTCTGGCAATCTTTAACTAAGCGCTCGTCCTTATTAATTAAAAAAAAAGAACGTCGAGCGCTTAGCTAAAGTGATGAGAAACTGAGGCTAATGACGTTCGCGAAGCGTTCTCCGAAGGAGTAGGCTTGCTAAGAAGCCCACAGTGTACCCGTAGGGTCAGAGTGGATCGTCGTCACCCTTAAAGCTTAGAAGCGCGAAGAAAAGCGATCGCTTCTCCGTCCGCCACCAAATGAGCTTCTTTTTTCGCGAGGCTTAGCCTTATTAACCTTCAGCTCACGATTCATCCACTCTGCACCATCAAGATCGGAAATCGCGGCTGCTTCTTCTGCCTCTGTTTCCATTTCCACAAAGGCGAAACCCCGCACGCGACCTGTTTCACGGTCAGTTGGGAGATGAACCCGCTTAACGGTTCCATACTCGGCAAAGACTGAGGTGAGGTCTTCTTGTGTAACATCGTAAGATAGATTGCCTACATAAATTGACATAGATTGTCTCCAAAATCAGAGGTTTGTAGAGATACTGAGAAAAACAGATTTCGGAGAGAAGCCTATCAATACTAAAAGGGAAAAACCTGTCAATATTAAAAACAAACGCTGCCACCGATCCTTATTCTCAATTACTATCCTAGCATATCCAGAGTTTGAAACAAACCCAGACGAGCGACCTACGCTCTAGTGCATCTGTCAAAGGTGGGGAGACTCCGGAGATGGAGAGACGAAAAGATAAATTTTCAATTATTTGGTGAACTGCGAGTGTACTGCGATATGATTGATGAGCCTGCACCACTGGTTTCCGTGGAGGCTATCGTGGTCAAAATCAGGAACCAGGTATACTTTAAATAGATGAGCCATTTGAACTATGAGCAAGCCAGCAGAGTGAAAGAGAATCCCCACCCGACGGAGGCATTCCTTTGGATGAGTTTAAGAGGGAACTCGATCATTCTCGGAAACATCTCAAACATGCTCTAAGGTTAGTCCATCCCAATTACCAGAGGGTTTTGCTGTGGCGGTTGCAATTGAGAAAATACTGACACCAGATATACAGAAACCAGCTCGTTATTTAGGTAACGAATTGGGGGCAATACACAAACCCTGGGAGAGTGCCAAGGTACGCTGGGTTTTAACCTACCCAGAAGTGTATGAAGTGGGCTTGTCGAATTTAGGACATGTCATCCTGTACAACATCTTAAATGCCCAGCCCAGACAACTGTGCGATCGCGCCTACTTACCCGCCCCCGACTTAGCAGCCAAACTGCGCTCAACCCAAACCCCCCTATTTGCCCTAGAATCTCGACGCTCCCTCACAGACTTTGATATTCTCGGCTTCAGCCTCAGCTATGAACTAGGAGCCACCAACATCTTGGAAATGCTCGATTTGGCTAACATCCCCCTCACCTGGCAAGAACGGGCAACTGGTAATTACCCCCTAATTTTTGCCGGTGGACAAACAGCTACCTCCAATCCTGAACCCTATGCCGACTTCTTTGACTTTGTTGCCCTTGGAGACGGGGAAGAACTGTTGCCAGAAATTGGCTTGATTGTAGAAGAAGGCAAAGCCGCAGGCTTCACCAGGGAAGAATTACTGCTCGATTTAGCCCAAGTCCCAGGTGTCTATGTGCCCCGATTTTACGATCTGGCAGAAGATGGTTCCGTCCATCCCAATCGCCCAGACGTTCCAGCGCGGATTCTGCGACGGGTGGCAACCCCCATTCCTGCTTACTCAATTGGGCCAATTCCCTATGTACAGACAGTCCACGATCGCCTTACAGTAGAAATCCGTCGCGGCTGTACTCGCGGCTGTCGCTTCTGCCAGCCAGGGATGCTGACTCGCCCAGCAAGGGATGTGGAACCAGAAAAGGTGGTAGATGCCATTGAAAAGGGAATGAGAGCCACTGGCTATAACGAATTTTCCCTCCTCTCCCTTAGCTGTTCCGACTACCTCTCCCTGCCAGCAGTGGGGATGGAAATCAGAAATCGCCTCAATGATGAGAATATTTCCCTCTCCCTACCCAGTCAACGGGTAGATCGGTTTGATGAGAATATTGCCAAGATCATCGGCGGGACGCGGAAATCGGGACTGACATTTGCTCCAGAAGCAGGAACCCAGCGAATGCGGGATGTGATTAATAAAGGGCTGACTAATGAAGAATTGCTCAGAGGAATTAAAACTGCTGTTGAGCAAGGCTGGGATAAGGTCAAGCTCTATTTTATGATTGGCTTGCCGGGAGAGACGGATGTTGATGTGATTGGCATTGCCCAAACAGTGCGGTGGCTGCGACAGGAGTGCCGCATGAAAGGAAGAAAACGCCTCGATTTCAATATTACGATTTCTAACTTCACCCCTAAGCCTCATACGCCTTTCCAATGGCATTCGGTGTCAACCAGTGAGTTTAAGCGCAAGCAGGAACTATTGCGCAATGAATTTAGCCGGATGAAGGGGGTTAAAGTTAATTACACCGATGTTCGCATTTCGGCTATGGAAGACTTTGTTGGCAGGGGAGACAGAAGGCTTGCCCCTGTGGTGCGTCGCGCCTGGGAATTGGGTGCGGGGATGGATTCCTGGTGGGAAAATTTAGACAAGGCGTTTGCTGCTTGGGAGCAGGCGATCGCTCAAATGGATTTGACCTGGAAATACCGCCAGATACATTCCCTGGCTGAGTCTGGGAACGAGGGGGAATGGAATGTGATGGAGGTCAAAAACAAGAAGGCCGAATCCAAAAGCCCCAGAGAAAAATATACCTGGGATGAACGACTGAATGCACGATTGCCTTGGGATCACATTAATACCGGGATTGATAAAAACTGGCTCAAAGCTGACTTACAGAGAGCATTAGAAGCGGCAACTGTACCCGATTGCGCTTTTGAAGGCTGTTCCCAATGTGGGATTTGTGGCATTGATTTCGGTCACAATATCGTGGTTGAGCCTCCGCCGATTCCCCAATTTGCCGGGGACTTCCAACCGAATCAACAACGGGTGCAGCGCTTCCGGGTTTGGTTTGGCAAGCAGGGAGATATGGCTCTGGTGAGTCACCTGGATTTGGTGCGTTTATTTGATCGGGTGGTACGCCGCGCCTCTTTGCCGATTTCGTTTACGGGGGGATTTCATCCAGGACCGAGGATTTCCATTGCTAATGCTTTACCATTGGGAGCAACTAGCAGTGGTGAGATTGTGGACTTTGAGCTAACACGGCGGATGGAGGTAGAGGAGTTCCGCAAAAAGTTGGTGGCTAAGCTGCCGTCAGATATTCCGGTTTATCAGGTTGAAGAAGTAGATGTAAAGGCTCCTGCTGCAACTCGCTTGTTGGAGAAAGCTGAGTATTTGATTACTGTCGAGGCCAAGAAATCCGCTTCTTTGAAGCAGTGGGAGGCTTGGATTGAGGCTGTTAATGCTAGTAAGGAGATTTACTGGGAAAAGACAACTAAGTCTGGGAAGAAGACAAAGGTGAATTTGCGCGATCGCCTGTTTGCCTTGACAATTGAACCCCAAAGTCTTAAAGAAGAGTCAGTGGTTCTGGGTTATGTCGGTAGTTGCCGCAATGATGGGACGCTGCTGCAACCGGAACATGTGGTTTATATGCTCGAGGAAGTGGGACAGCAGGAGTTTCAGTTGTTACACGTCCATCGTCAGCAAATGATATTGACTGCTGTGCTCCTACTCTCCAAAGCAGCAGCTAAATAAGCTGCTACGCATTTAATTTGCCTGTTAAGGCTGACGGGGAGACGGGGAGACTCGGGCTCACAAGGGTAGGTTTTTAACAAAAGGGTGAGTCAGGACGATCGCAGAAACGAAAAAATAAGCTTTTTCTCCCCCTGCTTCCCCTGCTCCCCCTGCTCCCCCTGCTCATCTCAACTATAAATGTA
>JBFRWF010000383.1:0-7684 GCA_051439465.1 Xenococcaceae cyanobacterium
GATACTTCAGTACACATTGAGGCTTTGTATGAATTTGCGTTTACGGACGATATTAAGATCACCCCTGGTATCATCGTGATTACCTCTCCGGACTACAATAATGACAACTCCACTTTAGTGATTGGTAGTATCCGTACCACCTTTAATTTCTAGAACAATTGACAACTTTTCGCCCCTGCACCCTCAGATTACTGAATCGGTATTCTAGTAGCAGCTAGGGGACATAGCCAAATCTGTATCTCCGACCCATATTCCACTCGGTCCTCAATACTGCTCGGTTAAGAATTTTTACTTTTCCCCAGTGCAAGCATGGGAGCAGGGAGCAGGGAGCAGAGAGAAAGGGAGAGAATTTATTTTTGTCACAAACCATTTAATTAATCTCCCCCGCTCCCCGCTCAGAAGCTCCCTTGCTCAATACCTGCTCAGAAGCTCCTCAGCAACCAACACCTGCGGATTTTTGCTTAACCGAGCAGTATTGACTCGGTCCTTATATATCTGCGATCGCTTTTTTGATGGCGATCGCCGAATGGCACTGAAATAAGCCCAACGTCAGTGGCCCGAACCCTTACAAAATAATGGATTGCTGCGATGCGTGAGTTCGATGAATGCACACCCTTCCCCTTTTACTATATTAAAAGCGAAAACGCAAAAGTGACAATCTTGTAATATTTCTTCATATATTTAGCCCAGTGACGGATAGACATAACAGACTGTTGTTTGGCTAAAACCGCTGTAAGTGATACCTGATAATGTTTTTAGGCTTTTTGGCAATACTCTCATGAATAATGCAGGCTAGTGCAGCGCGGTGGAAATAACCCGCCAGTGACAAAATCATCAAAGCCTTACCAATCAATACTTTTGCATGCAAGCCTTTTGCCTTTTGCCTTCCGCGTAGCGGCACTAGGGGCTTTCACCTTCCCGGAATTTTCGGTAAGACCATTGAAGTTAACAGTACCTTGATAGTATCAACTTCTAAGAGGTAGTTGTAATGTTTATTCCCTTATTAATCAGCCTGGCGATCGCAGCCGTCGCCGTTCACATCAGTTTTCAAGTTACAGAAGAAATCAAATCCGTGACGGCTATTCTCATTGCCTCTATCGGCCTCTTTTTTAGCCTAGTCTTTTCCCCAATGCTAATCAAACTGCTGATTGTAGTGGTTCTCTTGGTTAGCAAGAAATCTATCTCATCTATCTCTGTTAAGTAGTTGCTGCCCTCAACAGTTAAATCTACGCCACAACAGAAACACCCGGTAACGATACACCACTCCACAAATTGCCGATAATAGCAACCACCCCAACGTATTCACCCGTAAATCATATAGAGTAACATCAAGCAAATTAAACAGGATACAGCTGCCAAAAGCCACCAGATAAGTAAACAGAATTAATTTATCTCGATATCGTCGATGTCGTGCTTTTTTCGAGATAACTGCTGACCAGATATTCAGTAACATAACTGCTTGTGCAATTATCCACCCCACTACACCACATAACAAAAGGGTCGCAGGAATACCAGTTTCAGCCGTCAACATCAGAAACAGGTTGTGGGGATGTCCCAGCCACCAATTCGTCTGTGCCTCATAGAGTGGGGTAAAACTTCGCAGTCCCCAACCTGTCCAGGGAAGTTGGTTCGTTTTATCCCAGGCAAACTGCCATTGGGTTGTCCGCAGGCTTGGTAGGGGTCGATCTGGATACAATTGATCTGAAAGCCGCGCCCAAAAGTAAGCAGGAACGATGTAACGCAGCCATTCACGCCCCGGTGAGGGGCCAAAGGATGCCCAAAGGAAACTACCAGCAGCGGCGGTGACTCCCAGCACCAGCCAACGCCAGCCCAGGTACAGGGCAAAAGCAAGACAGCCAAGAAAAGCGATCGCCCAGGCATTGCGAGAACTGGTTAAAATCAGCCCAATCCCATCCCCAATTACCGCTATACTCAAAAACAATAAACTCCAGACTTGGTGCTTTCTCAAATCCTGTCGCCAAGATTGGTAAGTTTCAATCCATAACCCCAGTCCCAAGATAAAAACAATCAGGAGATAGGCAGCGAGGATATTGGCGTACATAAACACGGAAGCCATACGTCCTGGAGGATTCCCATTGGCTACCAACTCCCAACCGAAGAGCGCTGGCAATGGCTTTGGACTAACCCAATCTCCAATTAGCTGACCCAAACCTAGAATGACTGTAGGTAGTGACGGAATCACCATAATCCAGGCTAACTGGCGTAGCTGTGAGGGTTTCTGAATCAGAACACTGAAAGCAGCTAACAAAGCGAAGAAGGGGAGGAAATTCGCCAAACCGAGGAAGGCTCGCGGGGGATCAAAAGCGAAGCAGGAACTAATTACCAGCCAGACGCTTAAAATCGCCAGTCCCCAGTTGAGGGGGTGTTTGATAATTTGGCGGTGCTGTTGCTTCCAAGTACTGATTAAGGCGAGAACCAGTCCCACTTCTCCCAAAGCAGGAATCAATGGTAAAATCAGTAATACCAGTTGAGTGCAGTTCCAAGCCCACCTTGTTTTTTTATCATTAGTCATTGGTCAAATCTGAATAGGCAACAGGGAACAGGGAACAGGGAACAGGGAACAGGGAACAGGGAACAGGGAACAGGGAACAGGGAATAGGGAATAGGGAATAGGTAATGGGGAATAGGTAATGGGGAATATAGCAGTCCTAAATGAGTCGTGGCCAATCAAAACATATATAAAACGACCAGAACCCTTACCCCCTGTACCCTGTTCCATGTTACCTATTGAGTAGGGTTTTGATTCACAACCCTTTATAGTACTGCTATAGTAGTCACGTTCCCGTTCCCCGTTCCCCCTTCCCCCTTCCCAGTTTCCTGATCCGAAGTTCCCTTTTTATTACTGTCCCGGCTTAAGTGGATAGCCAGAATCTAACCATGAAACAGCAGCAAAATAAAGCAGAATTGCGTCGGGTGCTGTTAAAACAGAGGCGATCGCTCTCTGAAAAAATTTGGCAAGACAAGAGCGATCGCCTCTGTCGTCGCCTCCAATCTTTACCCCTGTTTATCGAGGCGCAGACAATTCTGGCTTATTTCAGTTTTCGCCAAGAACCGGATCTCAGTCTCCTGTTTACCACGCACCGCAGATGGGGATTTCCTCGCTGTGTGGGTAAATCTCTAATCTGGCACTCCTGGACGTCAGGAGACAGGTTGCAAGCAGGGGCTTATGGTATTAATGAACCCCACCCAGACTCACCCATTTTAAAGCCCACAGAAGTAGACTTAATTCTTGTCCCTGCTGTTGCCTGTGACTACCAAGGATATCGCTTAGGTTACGGCGGCGGTTTTTATGACCGGATGTTGAGTTCCCCTGAATGGGCATCAACGCCAACTATCGGAATTGTATTTGACTTTGCGTATTTACCCCAGCTGCCAGTTGACCCCTGGGATAAAAAGCTGGATGATGTTTGTACGAATTATTAAATTTCTTTAACAAAATTTTTCAGGTCAAGCATATTCTGCTAATCTGTTCACATCGCTTTGAACAGTTAATATTTATATCTTTACCAAAACTTGTCTTGTCTAATTTGCCAGAGAACTATGAAACATTACTGTGACGAATGGATCAAAGAATGGTGTGAAGAAAACGGCTGGACTGATTTATCTATAGAGTGCTATAACAATTACTGGGCTTTTCCCCCTGGAGCCGTCATGCCTGAGCCAATCTCTCCGAAAACCCTCAGATTGATTAAAACAGAAAAAGGATTATGCTTTGAGGAAAAATTATGGTTAATATCAGCATGGATAGTGACCTTAATAGCCGTAATTGTTAGTTATTGCATGAAGTCTCCCATGCCACTGGTTTTTGCCTTTGCTTTTGACGCGATTACCACAGCTCAACTTGAGGTTGAAGATATCTAAAGGTTAGTGGGACAGAATCAACGTTGATAGAACACTCCTCATACGGATAACACTGATCTTCACAGATTTTTCTCTGGTAAAATCTATTTCTTGAGAATAGCCTACCTGTGAAAATCCGCGTCATCCGAGTCATCCGCGTTCCATTCTTACTTTTGTTTAAGATGAATCTACCTCAAGAAAGTCGACTACAGTTTACTTCCGATTTAAACATTTGCCGCCTCTTAAACGGGATGTGGCAAGTATCTGGTGCCCACGGACGCATTAACTCGAAAAAAGCAATCCAGAGTATGTTCGATTACCTGGATGCTGGCTTTACCACTTGGGATTTAGCAGACCATTACGGACCTGCAGAAGACTTTATTGGGGCGTTCCGTCGTCAACTGGTCGCAACCCGCGGCCAAGAAGCTTTATCCAACCTCCAAGCCTTCACCAAATGGGTACCCAGACCAACCCGAATGACCAAGCAGTTGGTGGAAGAAAATATTGATATCTCCCGGAGAAGGATGGAGGTTGAAACCCTAGACCTGATGCAATTCCACTGGTGGGAATACCGGGATAAAAACTACCTGGATGCTCTCAAGTATATGTCGGAACTTCAGGAAGAAGGGAAGATTAAACACCTGGCATTAACTAACTTTGATACTGAGCATCTGAAAATTATTACTGAGGCGGGGATTAAAATTGTCTCTAATCAGGTACAATTTTCCCTGATTGATCGCCGTCCTCAAGTCAAGATGATCGAGTTTTGCCAAGAACATGATATCAAACTCTTGGCTTATGGAACCCTCGGCGGCGGTTTATTAAGCGAGAAGTATCTGGGACAATCAGAACCAGGATTCAGAATTCTCAACACTGCCAGCTTGAGGAAATATAAGAATATGGTGGATGGTTGGGGTGATTGGACTTTATTTCAAGAATTGCTTACTGTACTCAAGCAAATTGCCACTAAACATGGAGTGAGTCTTTCTAATGTGGCAGTTCGCTATATTCTAGAGCAGCCTGCGGTGGCTGGTACGATTGTCGGTGCTAGGTTGGGAGTATCTGAGCATTTGCAGGACAATGCCAGGGTATTTGATTTCAGTCTAGATAAAGAGGATTATAACCAACTAGATTCTGTGTTGAGTAAGTCGCGGGATTTATATCAGCTAATCGGTGACTGCGGAGACGAGTATAGGCGTTGAAGTGGGAACAGAACCTCGTTCGGTGGCTCTGTCGGTTTATTTGACTTTGTCCAGGTAAGTAGGTGGGCAAAAATAAATATAAAACCTGGATGAGGTGTTAGGTGTTAGGTGTTAGGTGTTAGGGTTAGCTGTTCCTTACTTTTGCCTTTTGCCTTTTGCCTTTAGACTACGTCGCTGCTAACGCAGATGCCTTTTGCCTTCGAGCGCAGCGAGTCCCTGTTCCCTCTACGAAATGGGCAGAAGCCTCCCATTGACTGAACTACTTGGCATCGCCCCAGAGTAAACTAAACCCCGTTGAGCATCGAGGGTGAGAATTGCTCCCTCGCGAATCGCTTGGGTCGCATTTTTAAACCCAACAATCACTGGCACTCCCAAACGCAAACCAATCACCGCCGCATGGCTAGTCAGACTGGCTTCTTCTGTGATAACTCCAGCAGCTTTGCGAATCACCTCAACAAATTCAGCATTAGTGGCTGGCGCAACCAGAATCTCTCCTGGGTTAAAGTTGCCAATCTCCCTAGCATTGTAAGCCACCCTAGCCCTACCGCTGACAGAACCCTGACCAATGCCCACACCATGACCGAGAACTGCTTTGACCACTTCCACTTTAATCAGGTCTGTTGAACCCGCAACTCCCTGGAGAGTACCAGCGCTCATCACCACTAAATCCCCATCTGCCAGCAAATGTTTCTCCTGAGCAACATTAATGGCTGCCTGAAAGGTTTGACTTGTGGAAGGTAAATCTAGCACCAATAGTGGCTTTACTCCCCAAACTAACTGCAACTGCCGTGCCACATCAACATGGGGAGTAACTGCCAAAATCGGGGTTTGGGGTCGGAACTTGGAGACATTGCGGGCGGTAGCCCCGGTTTTGGTCAAGGTCATAATCGCTGCTGCGTCCAATTGTGCAGCAATCTGACTAACTGCAGCAGAAATGGCATTGGGAATAGACCGCTTGGTATTTTCCAAATGCCTGATGCTTGTTTGTTCCTGTTCAATCCGCTGGGCAATCTGCGCCATAGTCGCCACCGCTTCCACTGGGTAATTACCAATGGCGGTTTCATTGGAGAGCATCACCGCATCTGTGCCATCGAGAATGGCATTGGCAACATCAGAAACTTCAGCACGGGTGGGTCGGGGATTATTCACCATACTGTCTAGCATCTGAGTTGCCGTAATTATGGGGATGCCCAATTGGTTTGCCGTGGCAATCAGTCGCTTTTGCAGAATTGGCACATCCTCGGCAGGTAGTTCAACTCCCAAGTCTCCCCTGGCAACCATAACGCCATCACAAAGGGAGAGAATTGCCTTCATCTGTTTGATGGCTTCGTGCTTTTCAATTTTGGCAATCACTGGCACGGACTTACCCGCACTGGCAATCAGATCTTTAATCTCTAAGACATCTTGGGGATTGCGGACAAAGCTTAAGGCTACCCAATCGACCCCCTGATCGAGACCAAACATCAAATCATGCCTGTCTTTCTTAGTCAATGCTCGCACTGACAGGTAGATGCCGGGGAAATTGACACCTTTGTTACTAGAAAGAGTTCCTCCGACTACAACCTGACAATGTAAGTCCTGGTTTTGGCGGTCTACTTTTTTTACCTGCATCTCGACTTTGCCATCGTCAAGGAGTATCCTTGAGCCTTCTGAGACTTCTTCGGCGAGGCGATCGTAACTAAGGTAGCTAATTTCTTGGGTGCATTCGACGGGACGACTGGTGAGAATAAACGGATCGCCTTTTTTGAGCGAAATAGATTTGCACTCAAACTTGCCCAGGCGAATTTTTGGTCCCTGCAAGTCTTGCAAAATTCCTACCGGCTGGTTGAGTTCAAAAGCCGTCTGGCGAATCAGGCGGATACTGCGTTGGTGGTCGTCGTGAGTGCCGTGAGAAAAGTTGAGCCGTAAGGTGGTAGCACCTGCTTGAATCAGATTTCGGATTACACCTGGTTTCAGGGTGGCAGGTCCAACGGTGGCGACAATTTTTGTCCGACGGGGCAGATTTCGCGGTTGCATATTTCAGGGGAAGACAATGGGAAAGCAGAATTTTACTGCCTTTGCACAGTTGATCGCTAGATAGTTTGAGTATATATTCTGGGGTAACGTAGCACCTCTGGCATAACTTTAACTAAGCGCTCGTCCTTATTAATTTTAAACACGACTTGGAAGGTTATCGAGAATTTAGCTAGGAATTGTCAACGGCGATCGCGCAAATCAGCTCTGAGTAGGCAAAGGATTGAGCAATGACAGTTGAACTGTTCTCACATATCAAGGGATTCCTGTTTGATCTCAATGGTGTATTTTATGTCGGCAATCAGCTAATTGAAGGGGCTGTTGAAACAATTCAAGCTTTGAAATCGCAACAAATTCCCTGCCGATTTACAACTAATACCACAACCCAATCCCTCGACACCCTGCATCAAAAGGTGACGTACTCCCGACGCTCATGCTACGCATAGAGCGCGGGCTTCTCCATCCCGTTTCCGAGACTTCGCGTTTTTGAGTGAGGCGACGCCCAACCCCACTTTTTTGATCAGGATTCCAGAGTTGTGATCCCGTTGCATGGAGGCTCCGCAATGGGGGCAATCATGCCAACGATCTGACAAACTCTTAGGAACCCG
>JBFRWF010000384.1:0-10802 GCA_051439465.1 Xenococcaceae cyanobacterium
AACAACTCGTTATGTCTATGTTCGGCAAAGGTTCTTAATTGATGGGGGTTGGGATCGGGATGATGGACGGCGGGCGATCGCAAATAGGGAATTTGTTGTGCTGCAAATTGTTGCTGCCATTGACTCAGCCAAGTTGGGCTGGGATCGAAAACCAGGAATTTATGATAATGCTTCGCACTTTTTTGTAACAGGTGGGTGGTCAAAGTAAGAGCCTGAACTCCTGCCCCAATAATCGCTAGGTCTATGTAGCTAGATAATTTCACTCGCTCAAATAATGATAAAGATAATCATTATCATTATATAATAATGATTGTCATTTTAATTGACTAGCTCTCAACTCGGCTTTATGACTTCTACTAATCAACATCTCTCCTTTGCTCAAGGGTAAATGCCACAAGACAGCCATCGAATAGACTTCGGTGCAGAAGACAGCAGTCAGGCTAACTTAACTAGCCGGCAGGCTGACTAAGCTATCGAACGACTAACCAATGCTGTCTTCCAGGAAGTTAGCTGTGACAAGTGCAGCCCTTGTGACCACAACCAGATCCCGCAGGATGGCCGTTAGCACAGGCTTCACTACAATAGTAGTGACCCCCTTTTTCCATGGCCTTGCTGGTGTCAACAATGCACAGGCAAGAATCACAAGCACATTTCATTTGAGTAACGGTCGTCATGGCAGTCTCCTAAAACGATAGAATGACACAAACACTTGAACATCTATTCAGATCTTATCATAACACTTGAATGCTTGTTCAGGTATTAAGGCTATCAAATCTTTAGCTTTGGCTGGAGCCGCTGAGCGATTACCAAAGTTGTTGCTGCTGCTGGATATAGGCTGATTGATGTCAGATTCTGAAGACAAGACTTTACAGGCGATCGGGGAGGATGCTCCGGTCAGTGGGATTCTGAGTGTTGAGAAGGCCCAACGGATGGCTGAGTTTTTTGGCGTGTTAGGCGATCCAAATCGCTGGCGCATCCTGTCGGCACTCGCATCCCAGGAATTGCGAGTGGGAGAACTGGCTGAGGCGGTTGAGATGAGTGAATCAGCCGTTTCCCATTAATTAAGAGTGCTGCGAACCATGCGGCTAGTCAGCTACTGCAAGCGGGGACGCAATATTTACTACTGCTTGAAAGACAACCACATTTTTAATCTTTATCGGGAAGCCTCAGAGCATTTAGATGAACCCGACGATGATGGCTAATTCCTTAGCAATGACTGGTAGGTGGGGTGTTGTTGGATTGGAAGAGTAGCAGTGACTGTGATGGCATCCTACTAAGAGTCATCTGAGCATTGATCAGCCATCTAATGGCCTTGGCCTAACGATAATAATTATCATTGTCAAAAAGGAGTCAATAATGGTATTTAATGATGGATTGATTGAGACGATCTATGAGGTTCTGGAACGAGATGAAAAAGTGGATTACCTGGTGGTAGAGACCAGCGGCATTGCCGATCCCTTGCCCTTGGCCTTTACATTTGTAGGAACTGAACTCAAAGACTTGACTCGACTCGACTCAATTTTGACCGTAGTAGATGTAGAGACATTTTCTCCAGAGTTTTTAGACAGTCAGGCTGCCCTGAATCAAGTCGCTTATGGCGATATCATTTTGCTCAATAAGGTTGATCTGGTCTCACCAGAACAGGTGAAGGCCGTAGATTCCTATATTCGCACTATCAAACATGGAGCAAGGATATTGCACAGTAGCTATGGAAAAGTCCCGCTCAACTTGATTCTAGATGCAAGACTTTCCGCTACGGAGCAGCATTATGAGTGGGAACAAACACTCGGGCAATCTGGGCAATTAGCGAATGAAAAGCAAGTCGCTTCTTCTAATCACTTAGATAATGATGGATTTGAGTCCTTATCGTTCCAGAGCGATCGCCCGTTTGACATGCTTCGATTCCAACATTTTTTAACGGAACAATTGCCCAATACTGTTTACCGAGCCAAGGGACTGCTTTGGTTTCAATGGGAAACCGAAAGATTCATTTTTCAACTCAGTGGCAACCGCTACAGCTTAAGTAGGGATGAATGGCCGACTCAACCCCTCAATCAATTGGTTTTCATTGGTCGAAATCTAGATAAACTGACACTGATGCAACAACTTAATAACTGCTTGAGCCAGAGATTATGATTTGCAGACATCTATGGTATTTTCCCAGAAATGATAATCACTTACATCAACAGATAGAGTCGGAGCGCACCAGAAACAATCTTCATTAGAACGAGCCCAAGAATTCATGCGCCTCAAGTACCTCAGCTTGAAGACGGAAAAATCCTATCTTTACAATACTAGAAAAGATCCTGTTTTCTGGCATTCGCCAAAACCTTCGTTTTTGCGGCACTCTGAAATAACTGGCTCAAATTCTTAGAATACCGTTTTTCCGTGCCGAAAAACCCATCAGATAATCAAAATCAGAAAAACATGGCTGTTCAATGAGTTTTGCGGACTGAAGATAGAGCTGCTCTTCCTTGTTCCTTTAGAAATCCAGTGTCGCAATCGCGCTCTGCTTTTGCTTTTCAGTAACTCCCAGATACTTTTCTAAGGCTGCGAGTGTACGGTGTCCAGAGATCGCCTGGATGAACAACACAAAAGTTGTTTATTTAGTTTTGTTAAGATTTTAATTTTTTTTAACTCGTGCGTATCCTACAACTGCCATTTTGACCTCCTTAATGTATCATTAACTCTTAGACCTTATGAGAAACCTATTTTGAGACATAATTTGAGACTGTGCCAGAAAAGAGTCCCACAAAGTATACTTTTTGGGACAAAAAAGACATATTTTAAATGACACATCAATGTTTAATAGAGCATTTCAACAATATCAATGACTTAAAATCATTTCTCAATCAAAACGTTCTCAAATATTGGTCAATAAGACAATCAGTATAAAATTGTGCGACGCATCTATCCTGTAGGTTTATTTTATTATGCAAATATAATCTTATAATAAATCTGGTTCCATATTTTTGCTACGCTCACTTTGGGCCTTATAATAATCACTTTGGCACTTGCCTGAGAGACGCTTCAACAACCCGCCGAATGTACTTTTGATAATTAATACCTTGTGTCTCTGCTTTCTCTTTCACTTTGTCCAACAGTGCTTCAGGCCAGCGCATTGTCACGCTTTTGTCTTTGGGAAGGTCAGAGAGGTGCGGCTTGTCAAAGACAAACTGGACTTTTTCCCAGGATTTAATGTCATCCATGTAAGAGGTTAAATCCTGTTCCAGGAATTCTTCCAATTCCTCATCCGTCTCAAAATCCGGCACTTTCTTATTTGTTGTCATAGCGGTGAACCTCCTTCATGCGCATGTATCGAGCTGTAATGGGTCGAATCACTGTTTCCCCCTTTTTGCGGCGTAGCATAAATCCCACAAACATGTATTTTCCTTTGTTTGACAACCCAACCGCCAAAAACCTTTGTTCCGCCTGTGAATGTTTTACATCGTCTCGAATCATGATTTCTTGCTGAAAAAAGCCTTCATTTTCTGCAATACTCACACCATGCTTTTGACATTTGGCTTGATTGTATTTATCCTAATCAAACCGCAATTCACCAAGCCGTATTTTTATCATACCACTTGGCTAGCACAATGTAAATACATATGTAAATACAAAAAGTTTATTGCAGTTCTATAACATCTAGTATCCTCCCCTCCCCCAGACTTTTAACCATTGCCCATCACCAACATTTTCGGTATTTCTGAAAGTGACACGGCTAAATCGTCGTGCGGGCGCTTAACAATCGCCTTACCCTAAGTAGTTCCCCGGACTGATTGTTTGGGGGACTATACCCTGTGTCTATGGTCGGGGGTCTACCGAATAAAATAACCTTCGGGTGAATAAGGTAGGCACGGCTTAGGGCGTGATTGTTAAACTCCCGACTGCCAGGTTTTCTCTCAGGTTTCCTGGCAGTTCTTTTATCAAGAAACAGGGAGCAAACCATGATCGACAAGACCACTACGAATGATTCCGACGACGACAAAACAGACGAACTCAACAACAACAAAAAGAGATTTCACGACGAACTCTCCTATAACATCAGCCGTTAGACTCAGACGAAGAACTCTCATTCGGGAGAGTTGAGTCTGGGAGATTGAGAACCCCCGAAATTGAATTTCGGGGAGTGTCAGCCCTGCCAAACTTCCTCCATAACCAGCACAAAACCAGGTAGCACCGATTCATCCCCCTTAACGGTGGCAGGATTGTTCAATTGCTCAACTTCAGCACCAGGACGGTAAATATAAACCTGACGATTATCCGGATCAATCAACCACCCCAACTTTGCACCATTATCCATATACTCTTCCATCTTGTCCTGAAGATATCCTAAGCGATCGCTGGGAGAACGCAGTTCAATGACAAAATCTGGACACAGAGGGGCAAAACCTCTCTTTTGTTCTCTATTCAGGGCTTCCCACCGCTCCAACTTGATCCAAGATGCGTCAGGGGAACGTTCTGCACCATTGGGAAGTTTGAAACCAGCAGATGAGTCAAAACCTTTACCTGTGCCATCTTGCTTAACCCAAATACCAAACTGGACAATAAGATCAAAGTTTCTTCCTCCTGTTTCACTCCCCGTTGGAGACATAATAATTATTTCTCCTTCTGATGTGCGTTCAATACGTAATTCCCGATTAATCTGACAAAATTCAAAGAACTGGTCATCATTCATATCCAGTGCTGGGGGCATCCTCAGCACAATCGGACTGGTTTGGACAAGTGATTGAGCTACTGTCATGGCTAATTAGGTTGCAAACGCACTCAATGAGTTTTTTCTATTCTAGGAGTCACACGCTTAGAAGGTGTTTGAAAAGTCTGTATGTAAGGAGCGGAGCATCAAAAGTGGTGGGTTACGGCGCTTGGAATCTATCAGTTACTTGTTCTCAACTCCAGAGTCGCCGCGCCTAACCCACCCTATGATCGACTTTTCAAACACGCTCTTAGAGAGTGTTTGAAAAGTTGTAGGGGCGTACGCGAAGCGTTCTCGTAGGCGAAGCCTTCTCGAAGAGTAGAGTAGCATTTGGGGGATAACCTATGCTTCAAACCCAGGTAAGTCATTCCAAATGCTTCGCCCATCCCAGAAATAGGGGGGCTTTTCAAACACCTTCTTAGTAGTTACCAGGGCATCACGATCGCCTGGAGCGATCGCAATCACCATGCCCCAATGCAGACAGAAGCAAATGTGTCCACCAAAGACTCCCATTCTGGCTCAAAACAGAAGTATCGTAAAAATTAGATATCCTTATTATGCTGTTAAGTTATGTCAAAAGCATCTCTTGTCTCTCCTAGTAATGACCAAATGACCACTCTTGCTGATTACTCTTCAATCGAGTCTCTACCAGAAATCTGGCCCCTGATAGCACAGCAATTCGGTGATACCATCGCTGTGAACGATCCCCACGCCAAACCAGAAGTCATTCTCACCTACACTCAGTTATATCAACAGATTCAGCAATTTGCTGCTGGCATACAGGCATCAGGAGTAAAACCAGAATCTAAGACTGCCCTCTTTGCCGATAATAGCCCCCGCTGGATAATTGCTGACCAGGGAATCATCACCGCTGGGGCTGCGGATGTGGTACGTTCTTCTCAGGCAGATCGAGAAGAGTTGCTGTATATCCTCAGGGATAGTGATAGCACCAGTTTAGTGGTAGAAGACCTGAAAACCTTAAAGAAACTTCGACCCCAGCTAGACGATCTGCCAATTGAATTAGTAGTCTTACTCTCAGATGAAGAACCCTATATAGACGAACCTCTGAGAATCCTCAACTTCAAGCAACTGATGGCAGCCGGGGCAAATCACTCTTTACAACCTGTTAAGCAAAATCGGGAAACCCTGGCAACTCTACTCTATACATCTGGCACCACGGGTAAGCCCAAGGGAGTGATGCTCTCCCATGGCAACTTGCTGCATCAGGTGACTGCCTTGAGAACAGTGATTCAACCTCAGCAGGGCGATCGCGCCTTGAGCATTCTTCCTACCTGGCACGTTTACGAACGCACGGCTGAATACTTTTTCCTCTCCCAAGGCTGTAC
The DNA here is from genome assembly GCA_051439465.1 of Xenococcaceae cyanobacterium. Classification (GTDB taxonomy): domain Bacteria; phylum Cyanobacteriota; class Cyanobacteriia; order Cyanobacteriales; family JBFRWF01; genus JBFRWF01. The sequence continues at coordinate 6,043 of JBFRWF010000384.1, forward strand.
CCAAATTTACACCAACTTACGCTCTTTTAAAAAAGACCTGAAGCGATTCAAACCTCACTACATGGTGGGCGTTCCTCGACTGTGGGAATCAATCTATGAAGGAGTGCAAAAACAATTCCGCGAACAACCAATCAATAAGCAACGACTGGTTAACTTTTTCCTGAGCGTCTCTGAGCGTTATATCATCGCCAGACGGGTGTGGAAAGGATTAAGCTTAGATAACCTTAAACCCTCTGCTAGCCAACGCTTAATCGCCAAAATTCAAGGGGCTGTCCTCTGGCCTGTGTACGCCTTAGCTGGACAAATGGTTTACAAAAAAGTCCGCGAAGCCACTGGCGGCAAGCTCAAGATGGTTTTGAGTGGTGGTGGTTCCCTGTCGATGCACCTAGACAACTTCTATGAAATTGTCGGCATTACCCTGTTGGTTGGTTATGGACTGACAGAAACTTCCCCTGTCACTAATGCCCGTCTCCTCGGACACAATCTGCGGGGTTCATCAGGACGACCGATTCCGGGGACGGAAATTCGAATTGTTGACCCCGACACTCGCCAAACTCTACCCCAAGGTCAACGGGGTCTTGTCCTCATACGCGGTCCCCAGGTGATGCAAGGCTATTACAAAAAACCAGAAGCAACGGCGAAGGCAATTGACGCCGAAGGCTGGTTTGACAGTGGCGACTTGGGTTGGGTGACACCGATGAATGATTTGGTCTTGACAGGGCGGGCGAAAGATACGATTGTACTTACCAATGGGGAGAATATTGAACCCCAGCCCATTGAAGATGCTTGTGTCCGCAGTGCTTATATTGACCAGATTATGTTAGTGGGTCAAGACCAGCGATCGCTCGGTGCTCTAATTATCCCCAATCTAGAAACCCTCCAGAAATGGGCAGCCCAGCAAAAACTTGACCTACAACTACCAGAGCCAAATGCTTCTATAGATATAGATAAGGACAAGAGCCGCGACCTCAACAGTAAAGCAGTGCAGGATTTATTCCGTCAAGAATTGAATCGCGAGGTCAAAAATCGTCCAGGATACCGCGCCGATGACCGCATTGGACCTTTCGAGCTAATTTTAGAGCCATTCTCCATTGAAAACGGCATGATGACTCAAACCCTAAAAATCCGCCGTCCCGTTGTCACAGAACGCTATCGCGATATTATTGACGGGATGTTTGAAAAAAAATAGTCGTTAGTTTTTGATGGACTGAGGACTAAGGAAGTCGGACTAATGACAAACAACAAAGGACAAAACACTTATGGATGAAGGAAAATCAAGCTTGCTCTTACAACGACCAGTCACCGTCAAAGTGATCGTCACTCCCCGTTGGAAGGATGAGGTTCAGCAGCAACTCCAGGGGCAAATTAGTCAGATTGATTCTCAGATACAACAACTGGAGATGCAGGGTCAAAGGGCGATCGCGGAAATTCAACAGCAAAGTGTGACCCCCCCTTCTCCTCAAGTATCGCAGCAAATCGAAAGTATTCAAACCCAAGTCAATCAGAAGAAAAGCGAGATGCTAGAGAAGAAAAATCAGTCCCTCCAGCAGCTGCAACAAGTGCAGTTGCTGGAGTTGGATCAAGAAGTTGCCCAGGGTCAAATGGAAAGCTTTTTCCGGATTGAAAAAGGAGACAACTTAGTCCAAAAACTGAATGTAGAAATTGTCGTTCGGGATGGAGTAGTCGAAGACATTCGCGGCGACATCTAAATCAAAAATACAGTCATTAGTCACTAGTTACTAATGACTAACGACTAATGACTAATGACTAAAACCAAGAAGTTGAATAGTTGCAGCCATTTTTAAATAAATACAGAAATGATTCACGATATTTTCATGCCCGCTCTTAGCTCTACAATGACCGAAGGTAAAATTGTTTCCTGGACTAAATCCCCAGGGGACAAAGTGGAAAAAGGTGAAACGGTAGTAGTGGTCGAGTCGGACAAAGCCGACATGGACGTAGAATCATTCTACGAAGGCTATTTAGCCACTATCCTCGTTGAGGCGGGACAAGAAGCAACTGTGGGTAAAGCCATTGCCCTGATCGCAGAAACGGAAGCGGAAATTGAGACAGCCAAACAGCAAGCCGCATCTGTTCAGGAGGGTTCCCCTGCACCTGCCCCAGCAACTGCTGAACTAGCAGCTGTAGAAACTCCAGCCCCAGCGCCAACTACCCCCAGTCGCCGCAATGGGCGCACCATCGTTTCACCAAGGGCTCGCAAGCTGGCAAAAGAGCTTGGCGTTGATTTGAAAATCCTACAAGGAAGTGGTCCCCACGGACGGATTGTCGCCCTCGATGTGGAGAGAGCCGCAGGCAAGATTCCACAACCAATTGCTGCTCCAACAACTCCTAAGGTGATTACCCCTGCCCCAGTGGCTCAACCAGCACCCGGTCCCACCCCAGTTGTTCTCACGGGAGAAACCGTGCCGCTGAACACCCTGCAAAAGGCAGTGGTGCAGAATATGGTTGCCAGCTTGCAAGTTCCCACTTTCCATGTTGGTTACACCATCACCACCGACGCCCTAGACAAGCTTTACCAAGAAATTAAGTCTAAAGGCGTGACAATGACGGCACTGCTGGCGAAAGCGGTGGCCCTCGCGCTGCAAAAGCATCCCATTGTCAATGCCAGTTATACAGAACAGGGAATTGAGTATCATTCAGCGATTAACATTGCTGTTGCCGTGGCAATGTCTGGTGGGGGATTGATTACGCCTGTTTTACAAAATGCTGACCAGGTAGATATTTATTCCTTATCTCGTAACTGGAAAGATTTGGTAGAGCGTGCCAGAGCAAAGCAACTGCAACCGGAAGAGTACAATAGCGGCACCTTTACCCTATCGAATTTAGGAATGTTTGGGGTTGACCGCTTTGATGCCATTGTGCCTCCTGGACAGGGTTCGATTCTGGCGATCGGGGCATCCCGTCCCCAGGTGGTAGCCACCGCTGAGGGAATGATAGGTGTGCAGCGTCAGATGAGCGTGAATATCACCTGCGATCACCGGATTATTTATGGGGTAGATGCAGCCGCTTTCTTGCAAGATTTGGCGAAGTTGATTGAAACCGAGCCGCAGTCTCTGACATTGTAACCAATTCAGTTATCAGTGTTCAGTGAAAAGTTAAGTAGGTGGGGAAAAATAAATATGGCATGGTTCAAAACAGAGTAACACGCTTAGAGGGGGAGAGGGGGAGACGGGGAGAGGGGGAGATGGGGAGACGGGGAGATTGGGAGACGGGGAGATTGGGAGACACCGGACTCCGGGACAAAGTTCTAAAAGTTCCCCAGACTAACACCCCTATGTGTTACCTTGCCACTCTACATATTGAACCATGCCCCTGATCCGAAGTTCCCTGTTCCCTGTTCCCTGTTCCCTACTTTTGCCTTTTGCCTTTTGCCTTTTGCCTTTGAGCGAAGCGAGTCCCTGTTCCCTGTTCCCTGTTCCCTATGATAACTGATTAACCCCTACCACCAGGACTTGAAAAGTGAATGCGACCAGAACCTAAGTACAAACCCTGACTATTTTCTCCCACAGGAAAGGCTGTTACCCCAAACTGATATACACCACCATACCGAGGATTGTGTGCTCTAATAGCAACCGTCACCGTGTTGCCCGGTTCTACAGGCTCCTCAAACACAACTTTTACCCCGTTCTCCTCAGAAGGTTCGCTGCTGACAGGAGCCAGGGGAATTGACAACTCATCATCCAAACTATCACCTAAGAAGGCACGGCTCCTGCTAGGATAAAAACGGATCTGTTCTAAATTAGTCTGTTGTACGATAGTAATGGCTTTCAGAGGCTCCCCAGCATCCTCAGGCAGCATAATAGTGAAATAGTAGTTTGCTCGAACGGCTGGACTCCTAAAGCTAGTAGCAGACCGAATTAAGCGTGGTGAGCGGTTAAAGACAGTTCTCCCATCCCTCAGCTTAACTGCACTGGCAGGTAAGCTGGATAGGGTACTGGGTAGCAAAATACCTAACATTAGAGCTCCAGCAACTAGCAGTCGAGCATTGGTTGAACGCAAATTGGTATCGATTTTAGACATTTTTTTCATCTTGATGGCTTAAAGCTAGAGAACTTGTCACAAAGTGCATGCAGTTAGCTTTATTTTAGCTCTTTCCACTACACCCAAATGCCATGATAAATTACTCCTTACTGCGCCGACCAATAGCCAAACTCTGTCTTGGCTTATTTCTATCATTGGTAATTGGTGTAGGAATTCATCTGACTCATGCTCAACTGGTTTCTGCACAATCAACGAGTGCAATCAGAGGGGAGATTGTTAGTCTCAGAACACGAGTTAATCGATTGGCGAGTGAAGTGCGTCGTCTGAGTCAGTCAGTCTCCCGAATCAACCAATCCAGCCCTCCCAGCTCTCCACCGATTGTCAATAATAGACCGATTGAATCAAGTGATCCCATGTTTGAACGTCTGGCTACCCTGGTAATTGAACTGAAGGAAAGGGTGAAGGAATTAGAAGAGCGAATGGCACGGATTGAGGAAAAAACCGCCGCTCTGGATATTTCATTTTAGGGCATGGTTCAAAAATAATCAGAGTAATATTAAGGAAATTGATGATGGCAGTTGAACGTTGGACCGATGAGATGCTTGATGAGTTGGCTTCAAGCGTAGGTGAGATGCGAGATAGCATGACCGATATGCGAGATAGCATGACCGATATGCGAGATAGCGTGGATGGCTTGAGAGTAACAGTCCAAGCATTGCTACAAGTGGCAGCTCAAAATCAACGAAGAATGGATCAGT
>JBFRWF010000385.1:0-16059 GCA_051439465.1 Xenococcaceae cyanobacterium
GAACGATCGCAGAAACGAAAAAATAAGCTTTTTCTCCCCCTGCGTCCCCTGCTCCCCCTGCTCCCCCTGCTCATCTCAACTATAAATGTAAAATGATTCATGAACAAGAGGGCGATCGCTTAGAGGATCAGATTCACTCAACCTCCCGCCATCGGGAGATTGTAGGCATATTCTCTCACTCGTCGGATGAAGAGTTGCTAGATTGTCGGAGTTTGTCGCCTTCTTACTTCATCTGATTTCTGGACGAAGCGATTGCCAATCATCTTGTTCGATGCGAGCCACTAACTCAAACCGCCCTTCCCCATCCGGTCGAAATACTACTGCTTCTCCCTCAGCTACATTGAAACCTGTTAGAGCCTTAATGTTTGAACTGTGGGCAGATAAAACCGTATTTGTCCCTACTCTGGGAACTGTCTGTAGTATCTGATGAAGATTTGTCCAAAGCCCTACTGGATCATAACTGGGTGTGTCTGGAATACCGTTTAGGCTTTTGACAACTTCGATCTGCGCCACATCCTCATTGAAAGCATACCAAACTGTTTCGATGCAGCGACAAGCTGGACTTGCTAGGACTCTACCTACAGGGATTTTGAGCTGTTTGAAATGCTGTCCAACATTCTGCATATCGACAAAACCATCCCCACTTAAGGGTCGTCCAGGATCTAAACACTCTTGAAACTGGTCAGGCAATTGGCCAATCGCATCTGGTCGCGCACCTCTGACCGCTTTTCCGTGTCTAAAATAAATGACATGACCCCCTTCTTGCAAAGCACTCAATAATTCTGCGGCAGTAGAGTCACCCTCAATCGTAAGTGCTTTTGCTTCTGGGCACGAGCTTTCCAATCCGACAAGAGCAAGGCTTAACGCGACAAAAGCAGAACTAATCAAACTAAACCCTTTGATGCTGTTCCTTTTTTTCATAAGTCAGTAATGTCAATTTGTCAGCCAACCGGAGACCGTGAGTATTTATACCCCCCACAAAATCCGTTAGAACCAGGACTTGTCAAGACTTATTCTCCTGAGGGTTAACCCACCTGTGTAGAGTTTAATAAAAATATTTATCAATAAAAATATAAAATACAGCGTTGTAATCACCACTTAAGATAAGAAATTCTTTCAAGAATTTTACTTTGAATAAATACTGCTTATTGCTATAATTCAGTTATTTTAGGCTTTATACTTGAAATTTATTCTCAATAGTTGCTATAATTTTCAATTAAGAGGGAAAAAAAAAATTCCTTTTTTTTAAGAAGATTTTTCAATAAGGTTTAACGATGAATATCCAAAAGCAAGCGCGAATCTTGCTAGCGCGTCAGCGCCAGTGCTCTAACCACCGCCAGTCATTGATGTTGAGCCGCTCCGCCGCCGAAGTAGGTCGCTTCATTTCTACGGTTGACAGCCGCCAACAAAAATCCGTCGGCGTGACCTGATCTCAAATCCGGTTGAATAGGGGTAGAGCCGAGATCCGTGTAAAAAAGTACAACATCCCCTTGAAAACCTTACTGGGGCTGGATTTTTGCGATACTACACCCACTCCGTCGTCAAAGGAGAGATACCAACGAATTTACGACGTTTCAGCTAAGACTCATGAGGTCGAAAACTAGACCTTAAAATCTGATGAAAGCAAAAGTCACTCTAGACAGGCTTTTTACCGTACTACTAAGTAGAACAAAGCCTTAAACCTAGATAGGGCAATGGTTGAGACCCTATCTTGCACTATTTTACAGCTATCTCGGCTCAACCCCGATTAGGCTGCGATCTCTTCTAACTTCATTTCACTAACATCCTAACCGATGATGAATAAACCTCTAAATGAAATTGAGCCGTTCTTGTTAGCTTTCGAGTACTTCTGTCAGGCAGTCAGCTAATTATCTGCTTGTCTTAACAAATCATTACTTATACTGCATAACGAAACGTAAAGCTAGGGCACTAAAGCCTAGGGGGATCAGAAACCGCAGATCGAAAGCCCCGTTACTGGCTCGTTTTACTCGCTGGTTTAGTTCAGTAGCCCCAGCAATTAATTCGGCTGCTGCCTCAGAATTTCCCAGAGTCATGGTTTTTTTCTGTGGTAATTTACCTGTCTCTAGGTTTGAGCTTCTTCCTCAGCTAGTTCTGCCTGTGCTTCTACCACTAAGTCTTCCAAGACTTCACCGACTTCTGCTACTGCACCTTTGCTCTTTTCATAGAGGGTAATTCCACTTTTGATGGCAGCTTTGGCAATTGGTTTACCCACCTTAGCTATAGCCGGAATGACAATAGGGGCAAGGACTAACGCGCCGATTCCAGCGATAATCCCTGGTGTTCCTACCTCTTCAAACAGATTTTCTACTTCAAGTGCCATAAATACCTCCTTAAGGGATTTTTGCTGTTGTCTTTTTCTCTAACCCAGTTCAGCCTTCGGGTTGAGCTGCAGCTAGTTCTGCTTTGGCTTCGGATACCAGTTCCTTGCTCCCTTCATAGACAATGATGCCTCCTTTGACAGTCGTCTTGGCAATAGATTTGCCAACTTTCTTAACTGCGGGAACGATAATGGGTGCCAGCAGTAGAGTTCCAATAGTTCCCAGAAGCAATACTGTCATGCCAGGGAGGGAAAAGCGGGAACCACCCATGACATTTTTGGCAAATTCTTTGGCAAATTCATCTTCCCATTTCATGACCGATTTCCTCCTAAATTTCTCACTTTTTACTCCTCAGTTCCACCGATTAGGGGTCGAAGTCCATTTACTCCAGCAGCGATCGCCGAACCGTTGTGAACTACAGCGGCAAGGAGGGGGTGAAGTCCCACTGTCGTGGCAAAAGAGAGTGCTGCCACATTGGGAATCAAGGCGAGGCTGGTATTTTGCTCGATCAGTTGTCGGGTTTGTTTGGCAAGAGCGATGGCTTTGACTAGGCTTTCGAGATCGTTTTCCATCAAAACCACATCGGCTGTCTCCCGCGCCACTTCTGAGCCATCGCCAAAGGAAACGGAGACATCGGCATAAGCCAGCGCCGCTGAGTCATTAATTCCATCCCCGACAAAAGCCACTGTTTTGCCCAATTCGTGCAATTGACTCACAATAGTTGCCTTTTGCTCTGGAAAAGCTTCGGCGTGAATGTTATCCGAGGCAATTCCCAATTCTTTTGCCACTGTTAAGGCACGGTGGCGATGGTCACCAGTAAGGATGTGAATGTCTACCCCTTGAGCTTGCAGTGCAAGGATCGTTGCCTTGGTTTCCGGACGCAGGGGGTCGGTGTATTGAATCGCCCCTAGAAGTTGACCGTTACTGGCGACATAGATCGAGGAAGCGTCCTGGAAGTCTGGATATTCTTGATAGAAAGGTTCGAGGCTAATCCCTTCTTGGCTCATCAAGCGATCGCTGCCGACTTTCACCTGCTCGCCATCAATTTCTGCCCGGACACCGAGGCCGACTTGATACTCCCATTCGCCGCGCTCCAAATCCTGTACGCCTTGTGCTTGAGCGTAACGCACTACGGCTGAGGCAACCGGATGAGTAAGGCGCTTCTCTGCTGTTGCTGCTAATTCTAACAATCTTTTAGGAGCAGCTCCGTTTACTGTCCTGACTCCAGCTACAACCACATCTCCCTGAGTGAGGGTGCCAGTCTTGTCAAACACTACTGCATCCACTTGAGCCAATTGTTCCAAGCTGCGTCCGCTGCGGATGAGGATGCCGCGCCGCGCTGCTGCGGTCATCGATGCTAGGACAGTAGTAGGGACAGAAACGCGAATGCCAGTCATAAAGTCGAGGGTGAGGATAGCAGCAGCTCGCGCCATGCTGCGAGTAACGAGCAAGACTCCCGTGGAGAAGAACAAAGCGGGTAAAATAGCTTTGTCAGCTAACTGAGCCGCGTAGTTCTCCATGCGAGTATCGCCAACGGGGGCATCCTGCACTAGCTTAATGCTCTGTCCGGCGCGAGTTTCAGACCCAGTGTGTTCTGCCAGGATGTATAGTTGTCCAGACCTCACTAGGGTAGAAGCATAGACGGTTTGACCAACTTCTCGCGTTACGGGCATAGACTCGCCAGTGAGTTTTTGCTGGTTGATCAGGGCTTGACCGCGCAGGATCTTGCCATCGATAGGGATTTGTTCCCCTGGGTAGACAATGACCGTGTCACCTGGATTCACCTGGTCGAGGGGAATTTGCTCCTTAGTGCCGTTGCGCTCTACCCAAACGAATTGACCCAGAGAATCGAGGAGTTCCAATGCTTGGCGGGTCGAGGTGCGAGCCGTGCGATCGCGGATAAGATCCCCAAGTTTGTGCAGCAATAAGATCATCGATGGGGTAATTGGATTGCCCTGGAGGGTTGTCAGGGTCAGCGCCATCAAGTCGAGGCAGTCGATATTCAGCCGTTTGTCTTGCCAAAGACTCTCTAGGGCTTTTTTTGCCACTGGAATGCTGCCTGCCGCAATAGTTCCAACAACGGCAGCAGCGGGAATGGGCAATCCGACTGGACCAGCGAGTAAAGCTAGGAGGGTGGCTAAAGCGGGAAGCTTTAGTTGGGACCAACCGCTTTCTGAGGCTTGCTCGGAGTCTGTGTTAGGGGCTGGAACAATGGCGTTAGCGGCTAGCTGAATCAGATTTCCCAGATGGAGGCGCATCTGCTCCTCTGAAACTTGGTCGGTTTGATAGTTGAGCGCAACCGACATGGCAGCCGGTTTGAGCCGGACGCGGGTGATGTAGGCATCGGCTTCTAGCAGCACTTGCAGGCGATGGACATAGTGGGAATCCCAGACTAGGCGAGGCACTCGCAATCGCAACCGTCCCGGTGTACTGTGGACAACACTGTAGGGCACCCAAGTCCAGTCAGTCACCTTTGAGTGTGCTTTGGTTTGGGAGATGGGTTCGTGCAGCTCATCGCCATTGCCAGTTGGCCTGAGAACTGCTAATTGCCTGTTCTGCCCGACAGCCTTCTTTTGAGAGGTTGGATGGAGTTCTAGCGCTGCCACCATGATTGATTTCCCCCTAGAATCTGCCTGTTCAACTAAGGTTAACTTAAGGTTAAGCTCCCTCTATATTTAGTTTAATTCTCTAGTCTAAAAAAACTCAATTTGTAATAGTTTTTAACCTTTTTATTTTATTAGAATTAATTTTCATTAGTCTTGAAGTTCTTGCTAAGAAAGGCTTCTAGAAATAAATAGAAGGTTTTTTCTCAATTAAATAAAAATATTTTTCAATAAGGTTTCTAGATAATTGAGGAAGTTTAACTGGGCTGAGAATGATTTTTCTTGAGTAATTAATTGAGTTGGGGAGATGAGCAAGCTATCTCCCCCTGCTCCACCTGCTTCACCTGCTTCACCTGCTTCCCCCGCTCCCCCTGCTCTCCCTTCTTCCCCTGCGCCCCCTGCTTGTCCCCCCTTGAAACCCCAAAACATAAATTTATCTTAAAGATGGTTGATTGCATCAGTCAATTGTGATATTAGTATTAAGTGAGAAAGATTTTAAACAACAAAGATGTTGTTTAAAGGAGCCAAGACAAGATCTTTGGGGATTTATATAAAAGCTATGCCTTGCCTATAAGTCTTGAATCCCTCGTAGCGGAATGGCTAAAGCCACCCCGCTACGAGGGATACGCAAGACAAAAGTCAAAAGTGTTCTATCAATAGGTTTTACCGATTAGAAAAATTTCTTATTAAAAAGAAGGAGCGGCAATGGACTACCAACCAAAAAAGCGACAGAAACAACACAGAAAGCGTCAAGGGTGGGGATTTACCTTTTTTGGAGAAACGCCGAACCCTGACGAGGAAGAGGAAAGCCAAATCGCAATTGCACCGGAGTTGGCCAATAGGGAGGTGATCGCGGAGCAATCTTTCTTCCTAGGGACCAGCCGAATTGGCCATCGCGTAAAGGTTGTGGGCTTTAGGGGCAAGGGTGGCATCAATCGCCTACTCAGCCTGGGCTTAATCCCAGGAACAGAAGTTCAGGTGATTAGCTGCACCCGAGAGGGGTCGGTGATTGTCACCGTCGGGGACAACCGCATCGGTTTGGGGGCAGGGATGGCACAAAGAATCCTGGTAACAGACAATCGGGCATCAATCAAGAGGAACGAACAACAAATGAAAACTAATAGGAGTACTTTCCTGCGAGATATGCCAGTAGGAGCCAGAGGTCGCGTAGTAGGCTACGAGAAAGCCTATCGGGGCTATAAAGGAAAACTGCTGTCGATGGGACTGACACCAGGAACAGAATTTACCGTCATTCGCCACGCGCCCCTCGGCGATCCAGTAGAAATCGAGGTGCGGGGCTTCAAACTCAGCCTGCGCAAACAAGAAGCCAATGCTCTTTGCGTCGAGGAGGTAGACAATGAGTGAGCTCACTGCTTTCACCATTGGACTAGTTGGCAATCCCAACTGCGGCAAAACTACCTTATTTAATGCCCTCACAGGTGCCAATCAGCGAGTAGGGAACTGGCCAGGGGTGACCGTTGACCGCAAGGAAGGCAACTACCGCCACGACGGGAACAACATCACCGTGGTTGACCTACCGGGGGTCTATTCCCTCGATGTAGAAGACGCGGAAACGGGACTAGACGAACTGGTGGCGCGAGACTACCTGCTGTCTGGGGAAGCAGATTTGATGGTCAACATCATTGACGCTTCTAACTTAGAGCGGAACCTGTACCTGACCACCCAAATGATCGAGATGCGAGTGTCGATGGTAGTCGCTCTCAACATGATCGATATTGCCCGAGACCGGGGAGTGCGCATCGATACGGCTGTACTCTCAGAGCGTTTGGGCAGCCCTGTCATCCCGATTAACGCCGCCCAAGAAGAGGGAGTGTCGGCGCTGCGGGAGACCATTGACCGGGAACTGCAGCATCCCACCCGACCTCACCCCTACGTAGCTTACCCGGTGGTGCTCGAAGATGCCCTCGCCGACTTGATGCCCTTGGTGATGGAAGGCAGTGCCAATGGGGCAGTGGAGCCGCGCTGGAGAGCCCTGAAACTCCTAGCCTACGAAAAGAGCGTTGGCCCAGAGTTGCCAACTGGGGAGATAGAAAAGCGGGTGGTAAAACACCGCCGCAAGATCCATCAGGTTCTCGGAGAAGACATCGATATCATTATTGCCGACAGTCGCTATGGCTTCGTGCGCCAGCTCACCATCGGCGCACAGGAGCGCACTCGGGAAGTCAGCACTACGGTTTCCGACCAAATCGACCGAGTAGTTCTCAATCGCTGGCTGGGGATTCCCATCTTCCTGGTAGTGATGTACCTGATGTTCCTGTTTACTATCAATGTGGGCAGCGCCTTCATCGATTTCTTTGACATCGCGGCGGGCACGATCTTTGTGGATGGCTTGGGAGAACTGCTGGCGGGGCTCGGAGCGCCTCCCTGGCTGAGAGTGCTGCTGGCAGATGGGGCTGGTGGCGGGATTCAAACGGTAGCCACCTTCATCCCAGTGATTGGCTTCCTCTTCCTGTTCCTCTCCTTCCTGGAAGACTCCGGCTACATGGCGCGAGCTGCCTTTGTCATGGACCGCTTCATGCGCTTTGTCGGGCTTCCGGGGAAATCCTTCGTACCGATGCTGGTGGGCTTCGGCTGCAACGTACCCGCGATTATGGCGACCCGCACCCTAGAAAACCCCCGCGATCGCCTGATGACCATCATGATGAACCCCTTTATGTCCTGCGGGGCGCGGCTGCCGGTTTACGCTCTGTTTGCTGCTGCTTTCTTCCCCATCGCTGGTCAGAATGTGGTCTTCGGTCTCTACCTGATCGGCATCGCCATGGCAGTCTTCACCGGCTTAGTCTTAAAGAACACCCTGTTGAAGGGACAAGCCTCGCCCTTCGTGATGGAACTGCCTTCCTACCACCTGCCGAGGCTTAAGGGGGTGCTGTTGCGCACCTGGGACCGACTCAAAGCTTTCATGCTACGCGCTGGTAGAGTAATAGTTTTGATGGTAATGGTACTGAGTTTATTGAACTCCATTGGCACTGACGGTTCCTTTGGCAATGAAGATACTGATCAATCAATCCTCAGTACGCTCAGCCGCTCAATTACCCCCGCCTTCACACCAATGGGTCTCCAGCCAGACAACTGGCCTGCCACGGTTGGGATCTTTACGGGGGTCTTCGCCAAGGAAGCGATGGTGGGCACCCTGGACTCAATTTACGGCGCACTGGCCAAGGAAGAGGCAGTGGCTGCGGGGGTAGCCCCTTCAGAGGAAGATTTTAACTTCTGGGATGGCATAGGTGAAGCCATAGCTTCTGTCCCTGCTAACTTAGCCGAGGTTCCCGGAATGCTACTCGACCCCCTTGGCTTAAACATCGGTGATGTCCGAGAAGTCTCGGCTGCTGCCGAGGAGCAAGAAGTTGCCCTGGGAACCTTTGGGGCAATGGTCAAGCGCTTTGACGGTAAGGCGGGAGCTTTTGCCTATTTGCTGTTTGTCCTGATGTACTTCCCCTGCGTAGCCGCCACTGCTGCAATCTATCGCGAGACGAATCTGGGATGGATGCTGTTCGTGGCAGGATGGACCACCGGACTTGCTTACTGGAGTGGGACAATGTTTTACCAAGCAGCCACCTTCTCGCGGCATCCTGGCCCTTCTCTGGCTTGGATTGCGGGACTGTCGATTGTCATGGTTGGCACCATTGCCGTGATGCGGATGGCACGACCTGTTCGCCGGGGGGCACATCAAGCAATTAGCCATTAGTCAAGGGATAGGAAATAGGAAAATGATTTTGACTGAAATTCAACAATATCTATCAGAGCAAGGCAGAGTGTCCCTGGTGCAAATGGAACTCCACTTCCGCATTGATGCTGACGCTCTGCAGGGAATGCTCGATCGACTTGTCCGCAAAGGCAGAGTGCGAAAGCTGCCCATCCCACAACACTGCCACGGATGCACTGAATGTAGCACAGAGTGTATCCAATTCTATGAGTGGGCAAGTTCCTCGCCGAAGATTGCTGTCCAGAAACCAGATTGCTGTCCGAATTAGCTTAACTCAAGACCTGTTGTAAATGTCAGATTCTCCTATCTGGTCAAAGTTGAAGCCTTGGAGTCGCCGTCAGCTACTCAAGTGGGGATTAGCAGGGGCGGGAGTGATTGGTGCTGCCATCATCCTGCGAATCTTGACTCCCAAATCAACGCTATCCGTTAGAATCCCGCCGATTGAGGAGGAGACACTCAATGCCACTGGCAATAGCTTTAACCCGATGCTACTGTTGCGAGACTTTGATTATGGTACTATCAAGCGTGAAAACGGTCACAAGATACGGGAATTTCAGGTAGTTGCTGATAATTCCATCCTTCACCTGAATCGAGCTATCTCTTTCGTGAGTTGGAACGTGAATGGTAGGGTGCCCGGACCCACTCTTAGGGCAACTCAAGGCGATCGCGTCCGGGTGATTTTCCATAACTCAGACGGACATTCCCACAGTATGCACTTTCATGGTACTCACCCCGCCTCGATGGATGGGGTAAAACCAGTGCGCCACGGGAAGACAATGATTTATGAGTTTGACGCCCAACCCTATGGCGTCCACCTTTACCACTGCCACATCGCGCCAGTGACGCGACATATCAGCAAAGGGTTATACGGGATGTTCATCGTTGACCCCCCAGAGGGTCGTCCTCCGGCGGATGAGATGGTTCTGGTGATGGGGGGTTATGACATCAATAACGACCAGCACAATGAACTTTATGCCTTTAATGGTTTGCCCAACTACTACAGAGACCATCCCATCGCCATTTACCAGAATCAACTAGTGCGGCTATACATTCTCAATATGATTGAGTTCGACCCCGCCGTCACCTTTCACATCCACGCCAATATGTTCCGAGTTTATCGCACGGGTAGGACATTAACCCCCAATGAGGAAACAGATGTGATTACCATGGGGACTGCTGAGCGACATATCTTGGAATTTTCCTACTCCTATCCCGGTAAGTATCTGTTTCATCCCCACCAAGATCAGATCGCGGAACACGGCTGCATGGGAGAGTTTGAAGTCATTCCCATTTAAATTGATTTGAGATTTTCACAAGTTAAAACCATGTCTGATTTTCGTTTTTTACCTATTGCTGGTGCAGTTCTAATCGCGCTAACTGGCTGCAACAACGCCAAAACCACCAGCACCTCATCCCCAGAGGGGAAGATTTCTCCTGCCAATCCTACAGAAACCACGGCTGAGAGCAAAGATGTTGAGTACATGAGTGCCCTTGCCTTGATGAAAGGACATCTTATAGTGGCAAAGGAACTGCTAGATCAAGGAAAACCTGACCAAGCAGAGCCTCATATTGGTCACCCAGTGGAAGAGCTTTATGGCGATGTGGAAAGTCAGTTACCAGAGCGCAAAGTTTCGGACTTTAAGAGCACTTTGAACCAGTTACACGATCTAGTCAAGTCTGCTCCCGATGCTCCTCAGGTGACCACCGAGTTTCAAGCTTCTATCAAGGCAATTGATGGAGCCATTGAGGCGCTACCTGAGATACAACGTCAATCTCCTCAATTTGTGCTCAAGGTAATTAACAGGTTGCTAGAAACAGCCCAGGAGGAGTATGAAGCGGCAATCATAGATGGCAAAGTGGTCGAACTCGTCGAATATCAGGATTCCCGGGGTTTTGTCATCTATGCCGAAACCCTATATCAAAATATCTCTGAGCAAATGAGCCAGAAACATCCCGATGCTCATCAGGGGCTCGAATCGGCGCTGACAGAACTCAAGAAAGCTTGGCCTTCTGTCAACCCTCCTCAGCCTCTGGCAATGACTCCTGAACAAGTATCCCAACTGATCGCAACCATTAAGGAGAACAGCGAAAAAGTCTCTAGCTGATTAACGATACTACCCCTTTTTTGAGGGAAGTAGGACTCGCTAGACTACGTCGCTGCTAGTCTTCGACGCCCTTCGGGTACGCAGAACGCTCAAAGGCAAAAGGCAAAAGGCAAAAGGCAAAAGTAGGGAACAGGGAGCAGGGGAAGAAAAAGACAACAAATTGATAAAGGGTGTTTTAGACCCGGATTTCGTATCAATCGTTATTTAACAAGTTCTCAAAGTTATTGTTCTCTCGAAAGTGTCTTACTTATGTAAGAGAAGTTGTAACACTTTGGCCAACAGAATCAATTGTGACAAACGGTATGATCATCAATTAATTGCAGTTGTGTTATGAGGAAACATGCGATCGCGATTCACTGAATTGGGTTGAGCATCGGCGATCATCATCAGAAGGATATAGGTTGGAAGCAAAGGTGCGATCGCTTTTCAAAAAAAGAAACCATCACACTGTCGCATAACCTGTATAGGGTCGCAACTCCGGTTCCCGAAATCCCAACACAATATCCCCCTTCGGCACACCTGCTTCCTCCAAATCCAACGCAATACCACTTTCTGTGCCATCCCGCTGAATCCAGATTTTCCCTTCAATAATATCAACATGAATAATGCAGCCATGTACCCGACGACCATTATTCCAACCCACATTTATTAACAGGTAGTGATCGCGTTTTTTGTCAAAGATAATCTCTGTCTCAAACTCCCCATAAGCATAGGGAACAGCCGCATAATCCGATAACACCTTTTCAATAATTTCCCGATATCTATCTAGGGTATCCATTTCAGAATCTCCTCCTTATTTGGCTCAAAGACAATCAGCTTTACCCGCCGCTTCTTCAAAATAATTTTGCCAATGGGCTCTTCAAATAAGTCTTCAAACGTTGTTAATCGAATCGCTAAATATAAAATTCTCTCTGACTCAAAGTCTTCTAGAATATCGAAGTAAAGAACGTATTGACCCAACGCCTTTTCCAAGTCGTCAACATCCGATCGTCCAATAAAACTTTTAATTTTAACTGCGATTTTTCTTTCTGCCTTTGTCGCCGCAATCAGTTGAGTCGCCCCTAAATCAATATATAAATCCTTCTTGCCGATTTCTAACTTAAATGGATCATGAGTAATATTCCATCCACCCTTAATCAGAGCATTTTTCACACAGTCATGATAGATATCTTTTGCAGGCACAGAAACTTCCAGCGAAATTAGACTTGAGTTACTTTTAGTATACCCGTTGTGCTTGGGTTCAAAGTAAGGATGTGAGTGATAGAGAGGGATGGGTTGTGAATATAGTTGATAAGCATTACAGACTCTCCATAACACAGCTCTGCTGATGATCGCTGCTCACTTCATCGAGTCCATTCGGCAAAAGCAACAGCTTCTGTTATTGCAACCATTGCTTTCCAATATTCACGCGAAGCCCATATTTGAGGTTGAGTTCTTCAGCTAACCAATCTGGGATAGATTGGGGTTGGCCAGTCCAAGTAGATAGGTTCACCAAGATGGGGATGGCTTCTGTGCGATCGCCTAAAACACTATGCACTATATGTAGTATCCTAGCGTCAGTCCTGTAAAGGCATCGGCTTCTCTAATGATCTTCTCCAAGGTAGCAGTGACAATTAGGCTTTTCGATCAAAGAAGCTGCCAGTCGATTGAGGGCTAATGCCGCCATTAAGCCACCGCCGAAGGCGCTCTCGATAGTCAGGTAAGGAACCTGCAACTGCATCAGCCGCCGCTTTGCTGCTGGGGCATGGCTAAAGCCGATAGGTAACCCAATCACAAGAGCTGGTTCGCCCCCTTGAGCTTCAACGACTTCGCAGATTTTTATCAACACCGATGGAGCATAACCAATGACCCAGATATTACCGTCAATCAGCTCCCTGAGCCGCTGGTGCCAGTCAGGATCTTGCCAAAAGGTTTGCTCGGCATCGGCGGCGCTATCTATATGGGGATTGTCCATCAGTGATGTCCACTGGCATCCTAGGTGGGCAAGGCGAGTTTGATCCAGTGTTGCTACTACAGAAGGAATGTCGCCAATCACGGTACAGCCTGCGCTCAGCGCTTCTCGGGCGGCTTTGATAGCGTCTGGGCTGAAGCGCACAAAGGCCGCCAAACTCACGTCACCACAGGCCCAAACCAGGTGGGACAAGACATCCACTTCAATTTCAGGTCGCTGGGAGAGGTCAGGCAGCAGGCGCTGGAGCGCTTCCTGAAAGTTCTCGGGATGGTGGGATACAGCTGCATCCAAGTGCTGCCAAAACTCTTCACTTAAAGACTGAGCCGTTTGGGTCTCAACCTGCAAAAGCTGCAGTTGGGCTAACGCTTTCGCTTGAATCGACTGACAGGGGTGATCCCGCCCGATCAAACCTTCTAGAGCCGTCATTGTTTGCCGCAGTTTAACGAGTTGCTGCAAGACAGTCTGGTACTGCTGCTGTAGCTGCTGGATCAGAGAATTCGCTTGGGTCGATTCTGACTGAGTCTCCAGCATCTGCTTGATGTGAGAAAGCTGAAACCCCTGCTGCTTCAGCGCCACGATGCGCTGCAAACGTTGAACATCCGCTTCGGTGTAGAGGCGGTAGTTACTACCGGAGCGCATTGGCTGCGGCATCAGACCAATCTTGTGATAATGGCGCACCATGCGCGGGGTGGTGCCGTGGCTAACGGTTTGGGTGAGTTCTTTGATGGTGAGCATTTTTGAGTGGATGAGTAGTCGATTGATAGATGGAAGGCGATGGGGTGACGGGGTGATGGGGTGATGGGGTGATGAGGTGACAGGAAGATCGAGGTTGTTTTCCCAATCCTCTAAGTAGTCGGACATAAATTTTGTCACCTGAGTTAAGAAATGTAAAAAGCCTCAATGCTTTACTGTTCCCTGTTCCCTGTTCCCAGTTACCAGTTACCAGTTACCAGTTACCAGTTACCAATTATCAGTACTTAACTGGTAACTGGTCACTGCTCACTGGTAACTGTTGATTGCCTGTTCCCTGTTCCCTTGTCTTCACAGTTAACTTTAATTGTGTCCAACTACTTACTCCTTGACCTTAACATTAATGTCAAGGTTTACCATGAGTAGGTCGACGCGTAAGGTTTCTGCTGATGGTTCGTAAGTCTACTCTTATTGGTAAGCTTCAATACTGGGTCAAAACCTATCCCGATGCGCTCGCAGCATCTCTCTGTGCGCTGCTGACGCTAATTGGCTGGCTGGCACTCAACGGGAGCTGGCTGGGGGCGGGAGTCTGGATTTTGCTGGCAGCCTACGTCATTGGCGGCTATGGGAGTGCCCGCGAGGGGCTAACAACCCTCTGGCAGGAGCATGAGCTGGATGTAGACCTGCTGATGATTGTAGCAGCGTTGGGGGCAGCGATTCTGGGGCTTTGGCAGCAGGAATATTACCTGCTGGTGGATGGAGCGGTGCTGATCCTGATCTTTGCCATCAGTGGCGCGCTAGAAAGCATTGCAATGCATCGGACAGAACGAAATATTCGCAGTCTCATGCAGCTCACTCCTGATACAGCTAGAGTCTTGCTGCATGGACAAGAACAGGCCATTGTCACCCAGAAGCTGCAGGTGGGCGATCGCATCCTCATTAAGCCCGGCGAACTAATTCCTACTGACGGGATTATCCGAGAGGGCAGCAGCACTGTGAACCAGGCTCCGATTACGGGAGAGTCGATTCCTGTGGAAAAGGTCATAGGGGATGAGGTGTTCGCGGGCACTATCAACGGCAGTGGTGCCTTGACGGTGGAGCTGCACAAACCGCCAGAGAGCAGCATGATTCAGCGAGTGATTCGGCTGGTGGAGCAGGCAAAAACCTCCCAGCCGCCGTCCCAGCAATTTTTGGAACAGTTCGAGCGAGGCTATGCACGGGTGATTTTAGTGGCAGGGCTGGTACTAGCAACGCTGCCGCCGCTGTTGTTGGAATGGGATTGGGAAACGACGATCTACCGGACGCTGATTTTTTTGGTGGTAGCGTCCCCCTGTGCGCTGATGGCGGCAATTATGCCGACGCTGCTCTCTGGCATTGCTCAGGGAGCGCGGCAGGGAGTTTTGTTCAAGAACGGGGCACAGTTGGAAACAATTGGACAGGTGCGTGCGATCGCCTTCGATAAAACCGGCACCCTCACCACTGGCCAGTTGCAGGTCAGCGAGGTGATTCCAGCACCAGGCTATAGCAGGGATGAGGTACTCCAAGTCGCCGCCTCGTTAGAAGTCTACTCAGAGCATCCCGTTGCCCAGGCGGTTGTCAAGGCGGCGCAGACAGATGGAATCGCTTTAATGTCTGCTATCGAGGTTCAGGCGCAAGTGGGGCAGGGGATTACATGCCGTATACAAGGGCAGCAGGTGACATTAGGGAAAGAGGCGTTTGCGTTAGCACCGTTGACGGATTCTGACACCTATCTGCATTCTGAGAGTCAGCGTCTCTCAGCCAAAGGCCAAACCGTTATTTGGGTGGTGCGACAACAGCAAGTGCTGGGACTGCTGGCGGTTGCCGATCGAGTACGTCCCAATGTGTCCAAGCTGCTGGCATCCCTAAAGCGAATGGGAGTCGCCTCCACGGTTATGCTAACCGGAGATAATGCCGCTACGGCTCAAGCCGTGGCCCAAGTGTTGGGCGTGAATGCAGTTTACTCAGACCTACTGCCGGAAGACAAGGTAAAGCTTGTTAAGCAGCTTCAGCGACAGTACCGAACCGTGGTGATGGTCGGGGATGGGATCAACGATGCGCCTGCCTTGGCCCAGGCTTCAGTGGGCATTGCGATAGGGGGTGCTGGCAGCGATGTAGCTCTGGAGACGGCGGATATTGTGCTCATGGCCGATCGCCTGGATAAGCTGGAGCAAGCAATTCGCATCGGGAAGAAGTCACAACGCATTATCAAGCAAAACATTGCTTTGGCGCTGACGTCTATTGCCTTTTTGATGGTCGCTAACTTTTTCGGCGAACTTACCCTGCCTGCTGGAGTCCTTGGCCATGAAGGTTCAACCCTACTGGTGACCTTGAACGGGCTGCGGCTACTCAGACATTAGGGCAGCGAATGCTCCCCTTGACAAATACAATTACTCACCGTTCGCTCATTTTAAAATTGGGTTGCTTAATAAATGAGGCAAACAACAGTCTGTACAAAGCTTTTAGCTATTTGAGACGCTCCAGATGGAAAATTTCATCCGACCCAATACTGCTCGGATAAGCTGAAAACCCTTATCTGTAGGTTGGGTTGAACTCCTGTGAAACCCAACAAAAACTAGACTAGAGTTGGGTTTCGTTCCTCAACCCAACCTACATATTCTCTTAACCG
>JBFRWF010000386.1:0-14290 GCA_051439465.1 Xenococcaceae cyanobacterium
CTGAAAAAGTCTACAGAGCGAATCTAGAGGCCACACAGCTCGAAAAATAGTAGGTTCGTCCCTTAGTTCCCAAATTTACCCAGCGATTTCCCACAAAAGTGCAAGGATTTTAAGCCTCTAGATGCTAAGTAGGTGGGCGTAAATAAACTCAAGTATGTAAAGATATGTAAAAAACAGTTGGACAATTAGGGCGATCGCCGCCCCTGCGGGGAAGGCAAAAGTATGATTGAGCGGTTAGAGGGATAATTTGTCTAGCCCACCAGTTAATCCCTCCTTTTACATGCAAGCCTTTTTCATGCATACCTTTGAGCACAGCAAGTGGCAATCGCCAAATGGGATGCCGATTAAGAATTTTTCTGACCAAAGAAGAACAGCAGACTCTCTGGCGAATATTATTTGCGTGAGTATGTCACTGAGCAAGTATTACAATGGGCAGAAACAGCATTCAATAATGAAGTTGAAGTAGAAATTATTAGATATGCGGCTTAGAAATTAATTGCTCCAAAGCGCTATTATATTTCTGACCGGGCGAAGCATAGATTATCGATTGACTGAGGATGAATAAATTTAAGGTAGTTTACGCCGTAAAACATTGGTGGAAATCTATTGAAAAGCAACCACAAAATAGCTGGGTATTCTCAATTCTCTGGTTGCTGTTAATTAGCTGGGTAGCTTTTTTGTGGAATTTAGGCAGTACGGGATTAGTTGATGAAACGGAACCACTATTTGCTGAAGCTGGCCGCCAGATGATAGTAACAGGGGATTGGATTACTCCCTATTTCAATGGTGAAACCCGGTTTGATAAGCCGCCGTTGATTTATTGGTTGATGGCAATCTGCTACAAGCTGTTCGGAGTAAGTGAATGGGCGGTGCGATTACCTTCGGCACTAGCTGCGATCGCCCTGATGTCATTTTGCTTTTATACCCTCCGTTATTTCGGCTGCACCCTGCCTGTTGCCTCGACTGCACCCGAAAAGAGTGCAGCTAAACGCCAATTGTGGCTTTCTGCCTGGATTGGTTCTGCCATCATTGCTTTCAATATGCAAAGCCTCATCTGGGCACGCCAAGGAGTCTCTGATATGCTGCTGAGCTGTTGTATGGGTACGGCACTCCTATGCTTTTTCTGGGGATACGCGCAAGAAGAGAGGGAGAGGAGAAGAGGGGGAGAGGGGGAGAATTTCACCCCATCACTCTATCATTTGCCCAATCGCTGGTATCTTGCCTTTTATGTACTGATTGCTTTAGCTGTCTTAACCAAGGGACCAATAGGAATTGTTTTACCAGGGCTGATTATTTTGGGTTTCCTTCTTTATGTGGGCAAGTTTTGGGAAGTATTGCAGGAGATGGGAATTGTTTGGGGAGGGCTGATTTTTCTGGTAATTACCTTGCCCTGGTATGTTTTAGTGATTTTGAGGAATGGTAGTGCCTTCATTGACTCGTTTTTTGGATACCACAATTTTGAGCGCTTTACCAGTGTAGTAAATGACCATGCTGCTCCCTGGTATTTTTATTTTCTAATAGTACTAATTTTATTTGCGCCCTGGTCAACTTACTTGCCGCTGGCGATCGCTCGCCTCCGATTTTGGCAACCCTCCTTTTGGCGTCAGCAACCCCGTTTCGCTCAACTCGGTTTATTTGCCCTATTCTGGTTTGCAGGTATCTTTATCTTCTTCACCATTGCGGTGACGAAATTACCCAGTTATGTCTTACCCCTCATTCCCGCTGCGGCAATTCTCGTGGCACTGCTGTGGAGTGAAGAAATTACCTATCATTCGTCATTTGTCAATAGTCATTTATCCTTATCTACAAAGGACAAAGGACACAGGACAAAGTATGGTCTATTAATCAGTGGGATTATCAACGTTCTGTTTTTACTCATTCTTGCCGCTGCTTTCGTCTACAGTCCCAATTTTATCGGCAAGGATCCAGCTGTACTCAATTTGCCTGAGTTAGTAGAAGAATCGGGTTTGCCTTGGCGAGGGGGAATCATCTGGGTAACTACGGCTATAGTGAGTGCCCTTCTGCTGAGGCGAAGACAGCAGTGGCGCTGGCTAGTATGTGCCAATCTTGTCGGGTTTGTTGCCTTTATTATCTTCGTAGTTACCCCCACCTCCTTCCTGCTGGATCAGGTTCGCCAACTGCCTCTACGGCAACTTTCTGAGATGGTTGCGCAGGTAGAGCAACCAGGGGAAGAGTTATTTATGGTTGGCTTCAAAAAGCCCAGTGTTGCCTTTTATACTCAGCGCCAGGTGCAGTTTTTTAAGACTAATAGGAGGGGAATCAATGACTTGAAAAATACTGCTGACATTCAAGCTCATCCCTCGACAGTTTTGATTCTTAGTCGCCAGAAAGATATGACAAAACTCCGTTTACAACCCCAAGATTACCAGAGGTTAGACAAAAAAGGTCGCTATCAATTAATCCGGGTTTCCAAACAAAAAATTCGGCATGGTTCAAAATAGGTCAACACGCTTAGAGGGGGAGAAGGGGGCGCAGGGGAAGCAGGGGGAGCTCCCGGGAGCGGAGGCAATACTGCTCGGTTAACAAAAAATTGTCGGTTGATACTGAATCCGGATCTAAAACCCCCTTTATCAATTTGTTATCTTTTTCTCCCCCTGCTCCCTGCTCCCTGCTCCCTGCTCCCTGCTCCCTGCTCCCTGCTCCCTGCTCCCTGCTCCCTGCTCCCTGTTCCCTATTCCCTATTCCCTCATTCCGGCGGCGATTTGAATCACTTGCAACAACTTAGCTAAGTTTTGTTCGTTTGCAGGAACTAAACAGGGAAATACAGAAAGACCCCTCACTTGATTGGCAGCTTCAGTTGTTTTTGCATCCAACGTAACCAGTGGCAAAGAAGCCAAGCATTCGCATTCACTGAGCGATCGCAGGTAAGTCAGTGGCTCAGAGAGAACAGTACAATCGAGTACAACCACGTCAATCTTCCAAACACGAGCGAGAATTTCTGCCTGCTCTAAATCATCAGCCTCTAAAATTCGGTAATTCAAACCAGATGATTGAGTACCTAGGACAAGATTAAATTTACAATTAATCATATCTGTGACCCAGCTTGTCTTTCCTAAATCCGGATGGAGGTGCAAAATTGTCAGACTTTTAATCTGAGAAGATAGCTGTTCACTTCCAAGAATCTCTTGTAAAGCCCGTTCCTCTAATGGCAGGCTTAAAAAGCCATTGGCTCCATTTTGCTCAGCCTGCTGTTTGTCAGCTTGTGTTGCCGTTACAATCACCGGAATATCCTTTGTCCGGGCATCTGATTTGAGTAGGTTCAAGACATCCCAGCCGGAAAGCAGGGGCAGGACAGGATTAAGTAAGATAGCATAAGGTTGCAACTGACGGGCTTTCTCCAGTGCCTCTGTCCCTGCACGGGCAATAATGACTCGGTAGCCTAAACCTCTAAGCTTCTCAGTCAAATTCTCAATATACCGAGGAATTGCCTCAACGATTAAAACTAATTGATTGCGCTTCTTTTGGGGATTGACATTTCCAGTCTCCATTCTTTTGTCAGTCGGACTGGGAGGAAGCAGCAGGGTAAACTGACTGCCTTTACCGACTTTGGAAATAAAAGAAACATCCCCCCCGTGAACTCGTGCCAGACGCTGAGTTAAAACCAGTCCCAAACCAGTACCTTCAAACTGACGGGAGAGGGGACTTTCTAGCTGTTGGAGTTTCTGAAAGATGAGATGCTGGGATTCTTCTGGAATACCAATCCCAGTATCCCAAACAGTAAAGGCAATCCAATTTTCCCAACGATTCACCTTCAGACCAATTTCCCCACCAGCCTGGGTAAATTTGAAGGCGTTATCAAGCAGGTGAACTAACATCTGATGCAGACGCAGTTCATCAGCTACTACCATTTCTAAACCGTGTTCAATCTCTAGGGTAAATTGGAGCTGACGGTCGGTTTTACCTTTCTTTTTTTCGTTGATTGATTCATAGGCTCGCTGACATACACTTTTAACCTGTACTGGCTCTGGTGTCAGTTTTAGCTGTCCTATCTCTAGTCGCGTCAAATCGAGAATATCGTTAACTAGAGTCATTAGCCGACGCCCACTTTGATAAATTAGCTCTGCATAGCAAGCTTGGCGTTGATTGAGTTCTCCCAATTTTTGCTCTTTCAGTAGGCTCGACAAACCAACAATAGCAGTGAGGGGAGATTTCAGTTCGTGGCTAATATAGGCTAAAAACTCATCCTTCAATCGATTCAATTGGACTAAGTCGGCATTTTTCTGGGCTAGTTCTTTGCAAAGCCGCTGTTGTTCTGTAACATCGGTTGCCAGTACGAGCCAGATTTGGGATTGGGGATTGACATTTCCAGGCTGAGTCTGGGAACGAGGGGAGTAGGGATTGGGGAAGTTCAGGGGAAGTTTGACAAATTGCCAGACACGCTCAGGGGCAGTTTTTGGTTTTTCTGAGGGGGTTCGCTTTGCGGATCTTGCCTTCGGCGAGTGCCATTGCTGTCTAGGCTGCCCAAAAGATTCCCCCTTGACAGCGACTTCTGGAGTGAGTGCATGAGGCGCTAATCCTTGAAGTTGGCAGCGGGAAAGCTGTGCTGCGAGGTAATAGCTATCTTTGAGGCAGTCGGACTGAATTTCTGATGTTTGCCCTGGGGCATTTTCCAGGAGGAGGAATTTTTGCTTAGAGTCCACTGGCTTCATTTTCTCTACTGTCAACGGACTCGTGTAATTAGGAGGAATGAACTCCCCAATCTGCTCGCGCCAGGTAAGATTCTGATGAAGGACAGACCCTTCGGCAGTTTGCAACATTAGGGGTAAGGGCAGTTGTTCTAGTAGGTGGAATAGAGGCTGTCGGAAAGTCTGTGGCGGCTTCTCAGAAGTAGTTTCTCGAAAGTCTCTACTGGTTGGCAACAATGATTTAAGTAGACTCAAGCTATCTAGGAGTCCCAGGAACTTTCCCTCTGAGTCTACTAAAGCGCAAGATTGATTGCTCCTAAGCCCATGCCCAGCTTGCAGATAGGGCCAGAATTCTTTTACACTCATCTGGGCTGGTAATGTGGCAATTGGCTTCATGAGCGATCTGAGGTCAATGAGGGACAGATCCGGTTGTGGGTCGTCTCTTGGGTTGTTTCTTGAGGATAAACCAGAACCGAAAGGCTCTGTTAATCTAACTAGCAAGCGCTTAACGAGGTGGGGCATCAAGCGGCGACAGTGAATCACTCCCAAGGGAGATTGCTGTTCGCTCACGACTACAATAGCCTCATGTTGACCGGACTGGAAAATTGCCAGCACTGCTTCTAAGTTGGCTTTCTGTTCACAAACGGGAACGGGCTGAATAAAATGATTGAGAGTGAGAGTGGCTCTAGACATGAACAATCCACGCTAGGGATTAGTGATTGATGATTAGGAATTTTGGCATGGTTCAAGATGCCAAGTCGCAGGGTAACACTTTACTAATGTCAGTTTGGGGAACTCGTAGAACCTTGTCCCCTCCTCTCTTTGTCCCGGAGTCCTTTTGTCCCCTTGTCTCTAGTGTTACCCCTATTTTTACAGTACTTCATTTCCTCAGGAGGGTACAGCTTAATTATGGTGCCGAATCAGGAAGGCTATAAACCAGGAAATTACAATTGATCGCAATTCTTCAGAGTCGATAAATAAATGTTCGGCATGATTCAATATGGTTCGTGGCAAGGTAACACATAGGGGTGTTAGTCTGGGGAACTTTTAGAACCTTGTCCCGGAGTCCGGAGTCTCCGGAGTCTAAGCGTGTTAC
Organism: Xenococcaceae cyanobacterium; assembly: GCA_051439465.1. Lineage (GTDB taxonomy): Bacteria > Cyanobacteriota > Cyanobacteriia > Cyanobacteriales > JBFRWF01 > JBFRWF01. Next base: position 5,743 of record JBFRWF010000386.1, read on the forward strand.
TCTGTTTTGAACCATGCCAAATGTTCAAGTCCCACTTGTACCCGTTGGATCACGGGGGGTTCGTTGACGATATTGCTATTTGGGATAAACTATAAAACGACAGGTTGGAAACGATCTGATGACAGGGAGTTGAACATAGTTTTATCCCATAATCCTTTGCATTGCCGATTATCCATCTGTATTTTTGTATCTTCTGAACAGCTTGCTCAGTCTTTGGTGCAATTACTGAGCGGCGATCGCTATAGCTTGAATCAAGTCCATTCTCCTAAGGAGTTTATCGACTTTGTCGAGGAACACTCCGAACAAATCGATTGCCTAGTCCTCCTCAATCAGCCATCCCTCCTCCCCCTACTCAACCAACTGTATGAAGAAGGAACCCTGCTGCCAGTGATCATTATTGAGCAAGAAAAGTTATCTAGTACTAAAAACAGCAAACCTCCCCAAAATCAGTCAGAACAACTGAAAAAAAGTGCTGCTAGTTCAGAAAATGCAACCTATCTTTACCATAGTGGTGAAGTTCAACTCCTATCAACGCAATTGGAGCAGATAGCCTCTTTCATTGACCAGGCTATCACCAAGTTTCTCTCCCTTGGGCCAAGTTGTGCCATTTCTGAACAACCTGCCGCCACTATCAAGCCTAGCAAAGTGGAGAACAAGCAAAATTTCCTCATGTTACAGCAGCGTCGTTTGGCTGAAAAGCTCAAGGAGCGACTCGGATACCTAGGAGTGTACTATAATAGAAATCCTCAATATTTTTATCGTAATCTGTCCCAAGAAGGGAAAAAAGAGCTTTTAGAACAATTAAGCTTAGAATATCGTCAGATTATCCTTAATTACTTTTCACAAGATGCTCAAATTAATCAGTCCATCGATCAATTTGTCAATCGAGCTTTTTTTGCAGATATTTCCGTATCTCAAATTTTGGAAATGCACATGGAATTAATGGATGAATTTGCTCAACAGCTAAAATTAGAAGGGAGGAGTGAAGAAATTTTACTTGATTACCGCTTGGCATTAATTGATATTATTGCTCACCTTTGCGAAATGTATCGTCGGTCAATTCCAAGAGAAGACCTTCCTTTTGAGCTATTATTCCGAATAGATTAGGGGATCATAAGCTGTTATGGATTATAATTTGTCTGTTAAGGCTGACGGGGAGACTCCGGAGACGGGGAGACTCCGGAGACGGGGAGACGGGGACGGGGAGAGGGATTGAAGGTTTTTCCTTTGACCTGAAAATATGCAATTTAGATGCACAACAGCTTACCAAATCCGGGTAGATTACCCCCTTTTTCCCGAAAAAGCAGGGAAGCAGGGGGCAGGGGACAGCTCACAAGGGTAGATTTTTTACAAAGATGTTGACGGGGGAAGGCAAAAGGCAAAAGGGCAATCCCGTAGAGCCTGGGAACGAGGGCAAAAGTGGGGAAATTACTGATTTTTCTCCACCTCTGAGCCTCTTTTGATCCCTTAAACTTGCGATCGCTACCTAAATGTTAAAAACCTACCCTTGTGAGATTATAGAAGCCCCCTAATCGCTTTTTCACCAATCACTCATGACCTTTTTGGTCATCCTCTCCCATTCCTTACTCTCAGCTTTAAAACCAGACAGAAGATTGTTCTTTCCTATTCTAGCTTTTTGTAGCTAAGTATTAACTGCTATCCTATGAGTGCGTTAAAAAAAACCTATGTTCTCAAACTCTATGTCGCTGGGAACACTCCCAACTCTGTTCGGGCTTTAAAAACGCTCAAAAATATCCTCGAGCAAGAATTTCAAGGCGTCTACGCACTCAAAGTGATCGACGTGCTGAAAAATCCCCAATTAGCTGAGGAAGATAAAATCTTAGCCACGCCAACTTTAGCGAAAGTTTTGCCTCCCCCGGTTCGCAAAATCATCGGCGATCTTTCTGACCGGGAAAAAGTATTAATTGGCTTAGATCTTCTCTATGAAGAAATCAGGGACAGAGACTTGGAGTTTTAGGGAGCTCGTTACTTTTATAACCATCCATTGGTTTTCCCTGGTGAATTATAGACAATCAATGACGCTTCTAGTAAATCGATAGATATTGGCGACTTTTGAGCAACAAGTGATGAATAAACTAAATCCAAATGGGCAACAAAAAGACGAATTAGCCTCGAAGGGAGTTCAGAAAATCCGGACGATAATTGAAGGGTTTGATGAAATCAGTCATGGAGGTTTGCCAGTTGGAAGAACAACTCTTGTTAGCGGCACATCCGGCACTGGAAAAACCTTACTGGCAGTTCAGTTTCTCTACCACGGAATTAAATATTTTGATTATCCAGGGTTATTTGTCACCTTTGAAGAATCTCCCACAGACATTATTCAAAATGCCTATAGCTTTGGTTGGGATTTGCAACGCTTAGTTGATGAGGGTAAATTGTTTATTCTCGATGCTTCCCCAGATCCAGAAGGTCAGGAAGTAGTGGGAAATTTTGACCTTTCTGCCTTGATTGAGCGCATCCAGTATGCCATCCGCAAATATAAGGCAAAGCTAGTTTCCATTGATTCTGTTACCGCTGTATTTCAACAGTATGACGCTGCTTCGGTAGTACGACGAGAAATCTTTCGTCTGGTTGCTCGACTGAAACAACTGGGCGTTACTTCCATCATGACCACAGAACGGGTAGAAGAGTATGGTCCTATTGCTCGCTTTGGCGTGGAGGAGTTTGTCTCCGATAATGTTGTGGTTCTCCGCAATGTCTTGGAAGGAGAACGTCGCCGTCGCACCATCGAAATTCTCAAGCTTCGTGGCACAACTCATATGAAAGGGGAATACCCTTTTACCATTACCAACGATGGTTTTAATATATTCCCTCTGGGAGCCATGCAACTCACTCAGCGTTCCTCAAATGCCCGCATTTCTTCCGGCATCACAACCCTGGACGAGATGTGTGGCGGCGGTTTCTTCAAAGATTCGATTATCCTGGCAACTGGTGCTACTGGAACCGGGAAAACTCTCTTGGTGAGCAAGTTTTTGCAAGAGGGCTGTCGGCGAGGCGAACGGGCGATTCTTTTTGCTTACGAAGAATCGCGAGCCCAACTATCCCGTAATGCTTTCTCTTGGGGAATTGACTTTGAGGAGATGGAAAAAAAGGGTCTGCTAAAACTGCTCTGTTCTTATCCAGAATCAGCAGGTTTAGAAGACCACTTGCAAATGATTAAATCGGAAATTTCCGAATTTAAACCGTCTCGCATTGCCATTGATTCCCTCTCAGCTTTAGCGCGAGGTGTTACCAACAATGCCTTTCGACAGTTTGTGATTGGTGTCACTGGCTATGCCAAGCAAGAAGAAATTACCGGTTTTTTTACGAATACCACCGATCAATTTATGGGGGCGCATTCCATTACTGAATCACATATTTCTACAATTACAGACACGATTATCATGCTGCAATACGTAGAAATTCGCGGCGAAATGTCTAGGGCGATTAATGTGTTTAAAATGCGAGGTTCCTGGCATGACAAAGGGATTCGCGAGTACACCATTAGTAAGGATGGGCCAGAGATTAAAGATTCGTTTCGTAACTATGAACGGATTATCAGTGGTTCGCCAAGTCGAATTGTTGTCGACGAAAAGAGCGAACTTTCCCGAATTGTCCGGGGTATGCGGGATAAAACTAAGGACGAGTAAAAGTGAAGTCTGAATTCTGAACCCTTTCTTTCAGACTTCATACTTTAGAATTTCAAGAAGTGCTTTCTAGTTGAGCAGTTCGTACCATCAACTCAATCGTTCGGTCGCCCCGTTGAATTGTAAAATCGAGATTCTGGTTAATACCACTGTTTTCAACGATTGACTGTAACTGACTGCCATCGGTGACCGGTTGGTTATTTACTTTGACAATCACATCTCCTAGGCGGATTCCAGCCATCTGGGCTGGTGTGTTTGGCAACACTCGCACCACCAAAACGCCTTCAACTTCTGGCACTAGGAACGGAGAATTGGGATCTTGGTTATTTTGTTTCGCTATTTCAGGGGTGAGAGTAATCATCTGAATCCCAACATAAGGGTGAGGTACTTCCTTTCCTGCTGCCAATATGTTTTGCAGTGATTTTGCCTTATTAATCGGAATTGCAAAACCAATGCCCATGGCGTCGGGACGGATGGCAGTATTAATACCAATCACTTCTCCTTGGTCATTCAATAGCGGTCCCCCGGAGTTTCCCGGATTGATCGCTGCATCAGTTTGCAGGAAGTCTATCCGCTTATCTGGAATGCCTACTTGAGCAGAGGAACGAGCTAGGGTGCTAATAATGCCCAAGGTGACGGTGTTATTTAATCCTACTGGGTTGCCCACAGCGATGGCCCAATCCCCTACCTGCACCTGAGAGGAATCTCCCAGAGTGGCAACAGGCAAATCTTCCCCACGAGCATCAATTTTAACCACTGCCAAATCCGTCACCTCATCGGTGCCCCGAACTTCTCCTTCAAAGGTGCGCCCATCTTTGAGTGTCACCGTTACCTTATCAGCTTTGCTCACCACATGGGCATTGGTGAGAATAATGCCACTGCGGTCAATAATAAAGCCCGAACCCTGACCAGTTATCCGTCTTTCCTGGGGCACTTGCTGTCCAAACTGATCGCCAAAAAAGTCTCGGAAAAAGGGGTCATCAAAAAACGGATCAAATCTGCGGGTGACGATTTGTTCTGTATCAATCCGCACCACTGCCGAGCCAGTGCGAGCGACTGCCGCTGCCACAAAGCTATCAGATCGCGGCGGTGGGGTGGTGTTGGAAACATTCAGGGCGACTGAATTTGTCTGAGCCTCCGTGGGCAACAGTTCAGGGGCAGGTTCTGCCTGAGAGGATAAAACCCGCAGGCTGCCAAAGGTAAGCAGCACTCCAAGCAGGAGTGCAACTAGATGAGTACTGAATTTTCGCAGAAATTTTGAGGAATTCATAGTTTTAACGAGACCTTTAACCGTTGGGCAAAAAGCTGATGTTTATCTAAAGGGCAATAGTTTCTCAAAAGTATTCGCTTCTGTATATCCTATTTTAACAAAATCAACACCTCAGGCTGACATAAATAGCAAAAAAGTGGCGAATTCAGCTCTAATCCAGCGAAAAGCTGGAAAACCCCAGAAATGGACTGAGTAGGATCTTTCAAACTAACCAGTCGGAGTCGAATCCTAAAATTTCGACGGGGGAGGGCACGGCGTTTTGAGGCTTTTGGTTGGGCAAACAAAGTTTGTTGATGCCGTGCCCCTACATTGATCTGCAGATACCCTGATTACTGAATCGGTGTTCTAGAAAACAAATATGGTGGGCATTGCCCACCGTACTAAGGGAGCTGCAAACAAATAATATCCCAGTCTTGTAGCCTTGTAGGGTGGGCAAAATGGATTATAGTTATGGCTAATAAAGCTATGGGATTGACTTTGCCCACCAAACTCATCTACTCATCTAATCGGCACTTTATTTGAACGCAAGTCCCTAAATGGTCATTTGTCTGACAAACACCCCACTAGAAGGTCTTCAGGAATTCGATCAGCCTTGTAGGGTGGGCAAAATGGATTATAGTTATAGCTAATAAAGCTATGAGATTGACTTTGCCCACCAGACTCATCTACTCATCTAACCGGTACTTTCTTTGAACGCAAGTCCCTAAATGGTCATTTGTCTGACAAACAACCCACTAGAAGGTCTTCAGGAACTCGATCAGCGCTCGCTTATCTTCATCCGGCAGATCCGTTCCAAAGTTGTGCCCGTGATCCTCAATGAAATCAGGAGCCTGGTTGTAGTTCAGGAGAAGGGGTGCGATCACCTCATCAGGAATTAAATTAACCAGTGATTCCAGAACCTTAGACCCTAGCTCAGAGTTCAACTGCCGCTGCAAAATCTCTGGTGTCTCGCGGGGATCTAGATTTGCCAGCAGGTTGATCGGTGTGCCTTCAGGAACCGTGGTTTGGAATTCGCCGAGTTCCAAATAGGTTTCCCGATCTGTCCGCTTGATAATATTCTCACGCTTCTCCGGCCACAGGTGCTTTTCAATTGCGTCATTGAAAGCTTCCATGCGTCCTGACACCGAGGGGTCGCCGGTGTATTTGCCACGCATGTTGTTCTGCAGGAACGGCGCACTTGACCAAATGCTGATCAGCGACGGGGTCCGATAATAGCCAGTTCCCCCTGATGGAACCTCAAACTCGATCGGCTGATCCTCCTTGAAAGGATTCTCAAGCTCAAGTGTGCCAGGTGATGGCAATTCCTTGTAAGTCTTAGACGAGAATTGCTCCCAGACATGACCTTCCTTGGCATTGGTTGCAAGGGCTCGGGCAGCATTGGTGCCGATCTCCGTTATCGGATAGCGCTTGTCGTCAGATAAGAAGTTGTGCTCGAGAAAATCGGAACTCAGGACTGACTCTCGGTACCACTGCTTCGCCTGCTCAGGATCGGCAACGATTTCTGCAGGTGGCTGTTTGCTGGAATGACACCTCGCGCAAGTATCGGCAAAGACAATCTTCCCTCTTTCTAGTACCGACTCATCCTTAGTTAAGTAAGCCTCACCACCCGGTGCATCTTTGAGGTGCATCGGTTTGAGGGTCGTCAGAAATGCTTCTGCATCTGCCATGCGCGGTTCCGTCTGCTGCCAGCCTTCGCATTCCTTCCTTGCCTGTTCAATATCAAAGGGTTTCTGAGGTGTTCTCCCTAGCAAAGGATCGTGGAGCGTCAGCCATTGATCCGAACACATGCCAATATTGACATAGACGCGCAGCGAGGCCAAGGCAATGCCAACGGAGTCCGCGCCATCCTTGAGGACATGAGGCACCGCTTCTGTTGTACCATCGTTCATCACCTCTTCATACCTTGGTCGATCCGCCAAATTAAAAATCGCGTTAATCGCATTGGGATTGTTGATGTGATCGGTTGCGATCCGAGAGGTGTCAGAGGTACCCGCTGGCTGGCTGTCAAGCACCTGTTTGCGAAAATCTGTATCCGGAAGGGTGCCACCGAATAATGCACCTTCCCTGAGGTACTGATTACCGAGGGCAGATGCCAGGTTTTCCCATTTCGGGTTTTCTGGATCAGCAGGAGGGTTGAGAGGATTAAACGCTATATGGCAAATGCCACAAGACAACCCTATTCTGTAGGGAGGTTCAATCTGAGCTCTTTCTTCTCCTGCCTGATAATATTTGGCGACATCCCATTTCTCTGGGTCAAAGTTGGGATTGGGGAACTTGCGCGCACCCATAATGCCAACGGCATTAGGATCTCGATCGCACTGATCCAACCACAAGCCATACTCATCCGGCTCTGTGGCAGCCTTACACTCAGGATCATTGACCGCTCCGATCGCCTGGAAACGCTCAGAACGCTGATAGTGGTGTGTGTCACCCGGAGCCAGTTCGCTGTCCGGACGGGCATCGACGAGACTCAAAAAGTCTGATTCTCCTTGAGTTTCTTTTGCTATCCGGCGGAAGAATTTCTCGTTACCGCCAGTCCAATAGTACCAGGTCTGCAGACCGCGCTTCTCTGCCTCAGTCAAATCGCCATAATAATAATCAGGCACATAACCAAGATAGCCCTCATAGGGTTTCGAGGTTTCTGTAGAGGGCTCCTCTTCGTACTCAGGTGGCTGAGTAGGGACATCCACAGGATAGCCGTTGGCTTCAGCTAGCAGCTCTCTGAGACGTTCAACAGATGTAGTTTGAGATACATCAACAGAACAGCCCAGGAGCATCAGCATCATCACCATCAGGCAGCCAATAAGGCCCAAATGTGACTTCTTCATACAATTCTCCTTTCGAAAGCTTTTACTACATCTTCCCGAGAAGATGTGGCTTTTTTACTACCTTCTCCTTTTATCAGAAAGAAATCCCGTATTTGTAACAATTTGTAATTCAGACAGCTCTCACTTTGTAAGTATTTGTTACATAACACCACTGTCCAGCTTAGTCTTCTAGAAACATTCAACAAACAAGCTTATTGACAATACCATTGGAAATAATTAATAACTATTATGGAGAAAAAATCCTTAAATTTCGAGCATTATTCTGTTCTTCTTAATAATAAAAATTTGCACTAAGTCATAAGTAATTCAAACTAACCTGACTGCACTAATAGAAGAAAAAAGATAAAGTTTTGTTAAAAATAGTTTTTAACCGAGTAAGTAAGGTTGTATCCTGTTTCTTAAGTATTTCAGTAAATACTAGGGCTGTGAGGTAAAAAGAGACTTTAACACCTATGGCTTATCCATAAACCCTGAAACCTTTACTCCATATTGTTTCGAGTCTCTGCATCCTGAGCGAGAGAAGAATTGGCAATGAGGAAAGTTGAAGGGTTCATCTTTAGAGAGTGACCATAGCCTCAAACAAGGTCCAGGCTTGAAATCGCCTTCGGAGGCGGCAGTCCGGAAACGATTCGAGGCAAGAGTTTTGAGACTTATGGGTAAAGCATAGACTTTAAAGCCGCACTCAACTTTGAGTACGACGATCAGGTATATTTTCCGGCTTTAACTGAATTTTTCCGAAGATAAGAATCTTCTTCTTAAGTGCCTAAACTTCGGTTGTTCTTACAAAAGCTTTAACTATACAC
>JBFRWF010000387.1:0-4736 GCA_051439465.1 Xenococcaceae cyanobacterium
CGACTGTAACGTACTCGGCTAGCAAAAACCTGATATTGTGCCGCTTAAGAATTAAATCCTGCACGTCTAACTGACCCCGCCCTCTACCACCAAATTGATCGCCTTTTTCCCCGATCGCCTTTTTCCCCGATCGCCTTTTTCCCCGATCGCCTTTTTCCCCGATCGCCTTTTTCCCCGATCGCCTTTTTCCCCGATCGCCTTCTTCCCCGATCGCCTTTTTCCCCGATCGCCTTTTTCCCCGATCACCTTCTTCCCCAATCGCCAGAGAGTGGTTATTGAGCAGTTACCAGGACTCGCTAGACTTCGTCGCTGCTCCGCAGAGCGCTCAAAGGCAAAAGGCTTGCATGCAAAAGGCAAAAGTAGGGAACAGGCAACAGGCAACAGGCAACAGGCAATAGGCAATAGGCAACAGGCAATAGGCAACAGGCAACAGGCAACAGGCAACAGGGAATAGGGAGCAGGGGAAGAAAAATATAGAAAATTGATAAAGGGGGTTTAGACCTGGATTCAGTATAAATTGTAGTATTGTAAGTTGACGAAAGAATGTAGGTTTGGGCCGATGCTTTTGAGGACTCTGAAAGCGATCGCCAAAGTGAGCGATCGCAGCGCGAACACCCAAAAGCTGATTCTGAGCTACTTTCATCGGTTCAACTCCACCCTCTGAATCCATCGACTGATAAGGCTTCTGGAAAACTTTTATATCTACTGAATTTGTGTTTACCGATTGCAGTATGAGAGAATGGTTTGATAAACAATTACAGCTTGAGATTGACTGCGACATTAACACAGCAATCAATATTCTTTAGCTAAGCGCCCGTCGTCATTATAATAAATAAGGAAGGGCGCTTAGAAAAAGTACGGGGAAATCCTGTAGTTACCATTTCAACTACTAATAGTACCTATATGATAACAGGGTTGATAAGATAACAGGTGTAGGAAGGCTGGCTGTGAAATTAGGAGCATACAATCCCGAAGACTTTTATGATGAACTTTTTCTGGCTCAAGGAGAACCCCGATCCCACGCAGCGTCCTTAATCAAGTGGATGCAGAGTCTGTCCCCGGAAGAATTACAGCAACATCGAGAGACAGCCCAGATTGCCCTCTTCAAGCTGGGAGTAACTTTCAATGTTTACAGTGATAACCAGGGCATAGAAAGGGTTTTCCCCTTTGATATTATTCCTCGGATTATCTCAGCTCAAGAATGGTCATACCTAGAAAAGGGGCTGAAGCAGCGCATTGGAGCCCTAAACCTCTTCTTGGCAGATATTTATGATGAACAGCGCATTCTTCAGGATGGTAAAATACCCTCTGAGGTGATTAATTCAGCCACAGGTTTTCTCAAGCCTTGCCTAGGAATAAAACCCGCCGCTGGAGTTTGGTGTCACATTACTGGTACTGATTTAGTGCGAGATCGGGATGGTCAGTGGTATGTACTAGAAGATAATTTACGAGTGCCTTCAGGGATTTCCTATGTGTTGGAGAATCGCCGGGTGATGAAAAGCACCTTTCCCGATATCTTCCAGACAATGGCAATTCAACCAATAGATGACTACCCCAGCCATTTACTGGAAACCTTGTTAAATCTAGCGCCACCCCATTTACCAGATCCAACCGTTGTAGTACTCACCCCTGGGATTTACAACTCAGCCTATTATGAACATTCATTTTTGGCTCAGCAGATGGGGGTGGAACTGGTAGAAGGTCGAGATTTGGTGGTAGTAGATGGCTATTTGCAAATGCGAACTACCAAGGGACTGCATCGAGTGGATGTAGTCTATCGTCGGTTAGATGACGACTTTTTAGATCCTTTGGTCTTTCGTCCAGACTCCCTGTTAGGGGTAGCAGGACTGATGGAAGTCTACAAAAAAGGTCGCGTGGCTCTAGCCAATGCACCAGGAACAGGGGTAGCGGATGATAAGGTAGTGTATGCCTATGTCCCCGAAATGATTCGCTATTACTTAGGGGAAGAGCCAATATTGTCTAATGTGCCTACCTATCTCTGTTGGCAGGACAAAGACCGGGATTATGTGCTCAAGCACTTGAAGCAATTGGTGGTTAAGTCTGCCAATGAAGCGGGAGGTTATGGCATGTTGGTAGGTCCTCAGGCAAGTGAGGCAGAGCAGGAGGATTTTGCTCAAAGGATTATGGCTCAACCTCGAAATTACATTGCTCAACCAACCCTGAGCCTCTCACGAGTCCCAACCTTAATCGATGACCAGATTGAGGGACGCCATGTGGACTTACGCCCTTATATTCTCCATCGAGGTGAAGAAATTTATGTCCATCCAGGAGGACTAACCAGGGTGGCGCTCAAAAAAGGGTCGTTGGTGGTCAATTCCTCCCAAGGTGGCGGGAGTAAAGATACCTGGGTACTGACAAGATGACTCGAAAGTAATCTGAGTTTGCTCGAACGGTTCTCAGCTCGAACTCAGGTATATTTTGGGTCTAGAGTAAGTGCTTGTTTCATGACTCATCACCTCTTTGATTAGCTGTCTAATCACATTATCTTTGATCATCAACAAACGCGATGCCTGTATTAAGAGGTCTAGGGCCTGTTCGCGACTCATATTTTTTGCTGATTTCTGCATAAGTTTCATTTGAAACTGCTGCTCCAAGGTGAGTTCGATTGATAGAAATTCCATTGTTTTTCTCCAAAGTCTGGCTATTCATGCCACGGAAGGCAGTTTCCCTAACCGCCTGACAAAGACAAATTTAAAGGGGTCTTACTTATAGAATTCCCTAAAATTCCTAAAACATTTCACTTTGGACTTGAATCAGCGAACTTTACCTGGAAGATCCATTAGACAAGGGGTTTGAGCAATTGAGCTCACGGGGCGATAACTTATCAAACGTTCCCTGCTAACTAATAGAGAAGTTAGGACTCACCGTTCGCTCAATTTTGTGAGCTATTTAGAATTATAATGGTGTAAACCCTTATTACATAAGCTTTCGAGATGATCTAGAACCAGTTTAGTCCCAGAAAATTTCTAAAATGAGATCATCTTCGTAGGGTGGGCTAGCTTGTGAAAAACCCCCAAACCGATGGGACATTTTTTGGCAATGCCCACCAAATGAGATTAAGGTGGGTGGTGGGCATTGCCATTATCTTTGATCCTAGACAACCAAGATGTGGACAGGCAATGCCCACCCTACTATTGGAAAAGTACACGGGAAAGATGGATACCAATACGCATATTTATAAGGATGCCCTGTCGGGCAATTGTTTGTGTAAGGGGGGCGACTCCTCCCCATACATAAATGACAGGGTTTCCGTCGCCCCCCTTACCAACCCCAATTTACGATGACCGAGAATAAGAAGAATTTCTGGACTACATTCCCCGGAATACTAACTGGAATTGCTGCTGTTATTACCGCTGTTACTAGTCTTATAATTGCATTTAAGCCATCGGAAGAATCATCAACACCTAGGTGGCCCTCCCCTACTGTTTCACCCAAGACATCACCAATAACCAGTGAGCCGAGAACCACACCAACTTCCTACCAAGCAGAAGAGAGGGCACAGAGACATCTAGCTCAAGCATATAAGCTGGCAGACAATAGCAAATGGACAGAAGCGATCGCAGAACTTAATCAGATTCCGGAGAACAGTTCTTCCTACCAGGAAGCTCAGAGGCTTCTGGCAACCTACCAAGCAGAGGAGAAGGCACAGAGTCATCTAGCTCAAGCATATAAGCTGATAGACGATAGCAAATGGAGAGAAGCGATCGCAGAACTTAATCAAATTCCGGAGAACAGTTCTTACTACCAAGAGGCTCAGAATTCGATAAAGTTCACTGCCCAAATCAGTCCCATCCCGCAGCATATGCTCGAAAAGATGATCGGTGTCACATGGCATGCCCAATGTCCCATCACACTGGATCAACTTGCATTGTTAGAAGTCATCCATTGGGATAGTCAGAACCGTATCGCTCAGGGGAAACTGATAGTCGCCCGCGATGCTGCGGTACCTCTTTCTACCGTTTTTGAAGAACTCTTTCGGCTCAAGTTCCCCATACACAGCATGCGCCCTGCTCACGAATTCGGTGGCAACGATCAACTTTCGATGGCAGCCAATAACACCAGCGCCTTTAACTGTCGTACCGTTGAAGGTACCAGTAAATGGTCCGAGCATGCCTACGGGAAAGCCATCGATATCAACCCCTTAATCAACCCGTACATCAAAAAAGGTGTGGTGCTCCCACCCGAAGGTCGCCCCTATATCAGGCGGGTTCACGGCATTCCGGGTATGATACGCGCCGACAGCCCGGTCGTACAAGCATTTGCGCGTATTGGCTGGAAATGGGGTGGTTATTGGCGCAGTCTGAAAGATTACCAGCACTTCTCACACAATGGCCTATAGAAGAGAGTTATAGACATACAGATAAAGATTCGGGGCTGAGGGGGTTGTCACCTTTTGATACTGAATCCGGATCTAAAACCCCCTTTATCAATTTTCTGTCTTTTTCTTCCCCTGTTCCCTGTTCCCCGTTTCCTTTTGATTACTGTCCCGGCTTAAGTGGATAGCCAAACGAAAAGACGCGGTGGGAGGATGTCACCGAATTAACTTTTATTAAGTGTTTCAGGGCGATCGCAGGATATGGCATGGTTCAATATGATTCGTGGCAAGGTAACACATAGGGGTGTTAGTCTGGGGAACTTTTAGAACTTTTTCCCGGAGTCGGTGTCTTCCCCTGCTCCCCCTGCTCCCCCTGCTTCCCCTGCTCCCCCTGCTTCCC
>JBFRWF010000388.1:0-6684 GCA_051439465.1 Xenococcaceae cyanobacterium
GTAAATTGTATTGTGAAATACAATTTTTCAGCAAATCAATTAATCTTGCTTAATACTCCCCCCATCTCCCCGTCTCCGGAGTCTCCCCACCCTCAAAGGGTTTCAGAAGTTCCTTATAAAGGATAGGTGAGGAGAGGGGGGGGGAGAGCTTGTCAGTTGGGTAAAAGAGCGGAGCCATCTTTGTCTTAATTTTTCTTAACACAGAGATGTTTATTTTTGTCCGACTACTTATAAGATACTGTTGGCGAATTACCTCAAAGCTAGTGAAATCGAGGGTAAGAAGGGGTAATATGGGGTTACTGTTTCATGAAAGCCTTTTGCATGAAGGTAATAGAGAGAGTCGGGACGTAAGCCGGGTTCTGTTCTCCTGGCTGTTACCAGCCAAGAGGGCGATTATCTATCTGGGATGCCTGTTACCAGACACCTCTAGCGGTTCTCTAAGCGCGGGACTGGTAAAAGACCAACCTTAGTCCCTCCGACCTTGCTCCCAACCGGGGTTTACCGAGCCAGCACCTCTCGATGCTGCTGGTGCGCTCTTACCGCACCTTTGCACCCTTACCCTTTTCAGTTATCAGTTACCAGTTACCAGCTGTTTGGTTACTGTTCACTGTTCACTGTTTACTGAAAAAAGGCGGTATGTTTCTGTGGCACTATCCTCACAGTCACCTGCACTGGGCGTTACCCAGCAAGTCTGATCTTTCGGGAGCCCGGACTTTCCTCGGACTCGCAAGAAGCGCGAATCCGCAACCACCTCGCCTACTCTCTCCTATATTTAGTATGAACTATTCCGACTTGAAATGCTTGTTTCGGAGTTTCTGATCAACCAACTGTTCCAGCAAGAAAGCGATCGCCTCGACAATCCCAACACTGTTTTCCTGGCTTTGAAGTCTGAAACTGGCAAATGGCACTGGAAACACGGTTTCAGTAACTATAAAATCTGCAGATAACTCCCTTTCAGAATACAGACTTCAGAATTCAATTACCCCTGCTCTTGCTTGGTAAGTAACTTAAGAATTTCGACAATTTCACCTTGTCTGCGGGATAATTGGTCTTGTCGTTCGTCTACTTCCTCTAACCTGTTGTAGAAAGCAGCTTGAGTTTGGTAGAAGCTAGCTTGAGCATTAGCTAGATCGGCCATTGTCTGATACAGACGGGCGCGATCGCGTTGCCATTGTTGGCGCAGTTGAGAAAACTCTTGCTGAGAGGCTTCAATAGTTCTAGCGTTAGAAATTGCTAAATCTTTTGCCTGGGCAAGAGCTCTAGAGTTAGAAACTGCTAATTCTTTTGCCTGGGCTAGATCAGTTGCTATTAATTCTAACAGCGCTTCTATCCGATCTAATCTGGATGGTTCTGAGTTATTCATTCAATGAAAGTATTTTGGAAAGTGGATTTTGGATTAAACCCATGGTCTGTCCCAGAGATTGAGCTAATATTCCTATTATATATCAGTCCTAAATGAGTCAAATCAAAACATATATAAAACTACCAGAACCCTTCCCCCCTGTTGCCTGTTGCCTTTTCCCTATTCCCTCTCTCAACCATTTTCTAATTAATTTGATCGACCTACTTAAATAGGACTGCTATATAGCCAATAATCCAAAATCCAAAAGGTAGTTCACCTAATCATCCTCGATGGAATAAAAGTAATCAAACCAGCCGCGACGCCAGAAGAAGTAGATTAAACTGGAAGCGATCGCCACCATAACACCCCAACAAGCGAAGTAGCTCCACTTCCATTCAAGTTCCGGCATATTCTGAAAGTTCATGCCGTAGACGCCAGCAACAAACGTGAGGGGGATAAAAATCGTGGAAATGACCGTTAAGACTTTCATCACCTCGTTCATCTTGTTGCTCATTGAGGACAGATAGACATCCATTAAACTAGAAGCCAGTTCTCGATAGGTTTCTACTATATCTAGTAGTTGAATCACATGGTCATAACAGTCCCGAAAATAGATTTGCACATCGGGACTGATTAAGTTACTGCTGCCACGAATCAAGATGTTAATCACATTCCGCATCGGCCAAATTGTCCGACGCAGTGCTAGTAATTCTCGCCGCACTTCGTAGATTTCTTCCAGAGTACGGCGAGTGGGATTTAGAACTACTTGATTTTCTAAAGTTTCGATGCGCTCACCGTAATCTTCCAGCACGGGGAAAAATCCATCAATGATAGCATCTAATAAAACATAGGCGAGATAATCTGCCCCAGATTGGCGGACTCTACCCTTGTTTGCACGAATGCGATCGCGCACCGGATCAAAGCAGTCCTCTGGTTCTTCCTGAAAGGTAAGCAGGTAATTTTTTCCTAAAACAAAACCGACTTGTTCACTCTCGAAGCCTTCCTCATTCAGTTTAGGATGTACTATATGGGCAATAATCATCAGTTGTTCGTTGTAGTCTTCTACTTTCGGACGCTGGGGAACATTAACAACGTCTGCAAGCAACAGCGGATGCAACTGAAATACCTTACCGACTTGTTTTAAAATCTCTTCACTACCCAAGCCTTGGACATCCACCCAAGAAACCGAATCAGTCTCTAGATAAGGGATACAGGCTTTGGGAGTTAGATTGACTTTCCGAGTTACCCCCTCTTCGTTGTAGTCAATTAAAATAATTTTCGATGGTTTAGCGTCTGCCTCAATACTGAGTGTGCCTGGCTCACTCCCCGGTTGATCGAAGAAGTAGTCAAAGTAATCTTCTTCTTCATCGGGATTAGGTTTGAGCAGGGATTCAGAGGCTTGAGGAGGGGATTGTGTCATGCTGCTGAAGGAAAGATAATTAATAACTCTGTAATTTTAAACTTTTTGAGATAAGGCAAGCGATCGCTCTGATGAAACCAATAACACACCATATTATTTAAGCAGCATTCTTACAAATCGAATGACGCGACAACCTCACGACCAATTTGCCTAGCAATATTTATCGGATTTGATTCATGAATAAGAGTGCGCGCTCGCTACGGGAGTGCCTACGGCAGCGCCAATAAGAGTGCGGGCTCGCGAAGCGAGTGCCTACGGCAGCACCAACAAGAGTGCAATCACTATATATCCCCGACACTAATCGCTATAACCTTTATGGGGTAAAGCTTAAAAGGCAATTATAGTACATTAACGTGAGTTCGACGAAACGTTAAACACTGAAACATAAGCACAGCGAGGCTTACTGTCTAGGTAACTCCAAAGAGCGCTTGTCAATTACTCAAGCTTAATGACAAAAAGAAGGCGAAATGCCTGACTTGCTCCGACCTTAGACTTACTGGACTTAACCCAATTACACGCGAACAAAATCCCCCCTCTTTCCTTAACCGAGCAGTATTGAATTCTGGAATTAATCACACTACCGCCGGAATACCCATTACACAACAATGTGCTGGAACAAATTTCTAGTTGGCGGATAAATCTAGAATTGAAGGAAAATTTAACTGATTTGTCCCGTGAAGAACTGTTGGCTAGGTTTGGAACGGACAAGAATTGACTGAGCTGGCTCGGATGGCGATCGCATTTAAATGTGTAGGGTGCGTTAAAAGAGTATAACGCACCCTATGCCTGTAATTTTAAACTTTTTGAGGTAAGGCAAGCGATCGCTCTGGTGAAACCAATAACACACCATTACGCAACAATGTTTTGGAACAGATTTCTAATTCTCAACAAATTTGTGGCGAGCAAGCATTAAAAATAGGACAATTGATCTAAGAACAGCTAGCAGACTGGATAGATCGATCATCCTCAGGATGAAGAGGAATTACTATGAGCAACAATTCTGAAATCACCCCTTCCCTACCTCCAGCAGTACAGCGAGTTTCATCAACCCTCAAATGGTCAGGTTCAATCGGTTTCTGGCTCCAGTTAGTCTTGGGTGTTGTCTCGGCTGTGATTTTGCTGGTAGCTAGTCCCAGTCTGATTAGTGGGGAAAAAAGTAGTCAGGGAACTGGATTCGGCATTTTTTGCGCCATTGCTGGACTGATAGCATTAGGGGCGAGTATTTACTTTTCTTTCCGTTACATGAACATTGCCAAACTGTTGCGCAATCGCGATCCAGCTCAGCGTCCTAATCGGACAGATACCCTGGGAGTGATCAAATTGGGACTGATGGTTAATTTCGTGGGAATGTTACTGACTATTTTCGGAGCCCAAGCGATTGTCGGGACTGTCTTACTCAAGTCTTTAACCCAAAGTTCAGGCTGGGGAGCCGGTGGTACCTGGTGTGTTGTTACCCCTATAGACCTTTTCGTCGTGCAAGCTAACACCAACACGATTGCTGCTCACTTTGCTGGGATTGTCGTTTCCCTGTGGCTACTAAACCGCATCACTCGATGAAGTCTGAACTGCGTACCCGAAGGGCGTCGCGCTGCGACAGCAGGGGCGGGCTGCGTCAGCAGGGACGAAATCTAGCCTAGACTAGCAGCGACGGGCTGCGTCAGCAGGGACGCGCTGCGACAGCAGGGGCGCGCTGCGTCAGCAGGGACGAAGTCTAGCCTAGTCTAGTCTAGTCTGAAGTTTGAGGCTTTCTTCCCAATCCCCAATCTCTACTAAACTATGCAACGAACTCGTCTCAATACTCTTGTCGATTTGGTCGGCGAACGGATAGAACAATTATTTAGCAATCCCTGGCGGCGGGTTTCGCTGATTTTGATTAGCCTGCTGTTCGGCATTTTTATGGGAGAAGCCATTTCGACTACCGCCGGACAAGCCGCCAATTGGGATGTGATGGTGGCTGGAGTGCTGCTTCTGTTTACTGAAATGGTCAGCAGATTTGTTTACAGTCGTAATCAGCGAGTGCAGCCTGGGGTGGCTACCAGGGGATCGCTCTTTTTAGATGTGTTGAATGTTTTCAAAATTGGTTTAGTCTACAGTCTATTTCTTGAAGCCTTCAAGCTTGGTTCTTGATTAATGCAGCCAATTAATTCGGTTACCATTCAAGTTTTGCAGCGCCCGATCGCAGGACACAAACTAACAGCAGATGAGCTGCAACAATTGTTGGCAGAGGAATTAGCTGCACCCCAACGAGCAAAAGCTTTTGGGATCACAACAGCAAATGGTCTGGAGAAGATTGAAGCGCGATCGCACCTCTTAGGATCTGTCTATCCAGATGTGATGCAATTGTGCCAAAACCTTGGTCTCAAACAATCAGGCCAAATCCTAGCAACCCTCTGGAACCTGTGGCTACCCCTGGCAATGCAGTTAGCCTCAGCAAGGCAAGAACTGAGACGCACCCTGGTGCAAGGAATATTAGGAGGACAGGGAACTGGAAAAACTACCCTGGCAGCCGTCAGCCGCTTGATTCTGAGTCAGTTAGGCTACTCTACCCTCGACCTTTCTATAGATGACCTTTATAAAACCTATGATGAACGACAACGCCTTCAGCAGGAAGACTCCCGCCTGGTGTGGCGTGGACCACCAGGAACCCATGATGTTAAATTAGGGGTGGATCTTTTAGATCAGTTGCGTCAACCCAACCGACAAGACTCGATTTTAGTCCCTCGCTTCGATAAATCAGCTTGGAATGGTGCTGGGGACAGAACTGAGCTGGAGAGAGTTGTGATGGTTGATATTGTCTTGTTTGAAGGCTGGTTTGTCGGGGTACGTCCTGTGGATGAAAGTGCTTTTGATAATCCACCCCATCCAATTGTAACTCCAGAGGAGCGGGTATTTGCACGGGATATGAATGAGGGGCTCAAGGACTATTTACCTCTGTGGGAGCGATTAGACAGATTGATGGTACTTTATCCTATTAATTATCGCCTGAGCAAGCAGTGGCGACGAGAGGCGGAACAGAAGATGATTTCTTCTGGCAAGTCTGGAATGACTGATGCTGAGATTGATCGGTTTGTCGAGTATTTCTGGCGATCTCTCCACCCAGAGTTATTCATTACCCCGTTAACCAAAAACCCCAATTTGGTAGAGCTAGTGATTGAAATTAATGCCGATCATAGTCCTGGTATAGTTTATCAACCCCAATAAGGGAGTAGGGAGTAGGGAGTAGGGAGATATTTAGTTTTTTAATAACCAAGGCTTTGGATTATTAATGATTTTTACTAAAATACTCAAAACTTCATCATAAATTGCTAATATTTTTTGTCCACTTTCTGAAGATAAATACTGACATTCCAGAGCAAAATCAAGCCATGCTTGTGTTTCTGCTGCTTCTGCTTCGCAATCATTCAATTTAGCTACAAATGCGTCTTCATAACGGCGTTTTCGCCAAGCTTCTGCTAAATTAGCACATACAGAACGGGATGAGCGACGTATTTGATCCGTTAAAGAATATTTTTCTTGTTTGGGGAATTTTTTAGACCATTCAAAAATTTTCATAGCTGCGGAAAAAGCTTTTTTATAAGCCTTTAAGTCTTGATGATTTTTAATTAGTTTGTTACTCATGTTAGTTTTGCACTTGTTATTTATTCATTTTTTATTGTCTCAAAAAATTCTCCCTACTCCTTACTCCCTACTCTCTACTCAAAAGAACTACATTTTTTGTGTTACCTTGCCACTCTACATATTGAACCATGCCGTAAGTAGTAGGACATATCTGTTCGATTTTGGCGACCCCTGGGAATTTTGGCTATATTGAGATTGATTAAAGTTTCCCTAAGCTCCAGCCCATGACTGAAACTATAAGCACTATCAGTCTGCCTCCCCCATTTCCCGACCACACCCAACTGCCCGAATCAGATGGTACTTT
>JBFRWF010000389.1:0-2693 GCA_051439465.1 Xenococcaceae cyanobacterium
GTTGACAAATATGCCAAAGCCTTATTATTTCGTTTAAAGCGATCGCATTTGTGAATTATTGCAAGCATCTCAAACCTAGTGATGGAATTGCTTCGCAATTCCTGGAGATGTCTATTGGTTATTGGTAGCGAATAAAAAATATATAAGTAGTCGGACAAAATTAAACGGTACTGTGTTAAGAAAAATTAAGATAAAGAGGGGGATGCTCAAATGCCCACTCTCCAAATACTCCCCGTCCCCCCGTCCTTACAAGTGTAGGTTTTTTACATTTATGGTTGAGACGAGCAGGGGAAGCAGAGGAAGCAGAGGAAGCAGGGGGAGAAAGCTGATTTTTTCGTTGAAAATTTATCTCCCCGTCTCCCCGTCTCCCCGTCTTTGTCAGGGTTAATTGTTAAAAACCTACCCTTGTGAGGTCCCCCCGTCTCCCCGTCAGTCTTAACCAAAAATATTTATGTCCGACTACTTATAGGTTATCGGTGGGAGCAGGGCGAAGCATTCGGATATATAATTTTTGGTAGAGTTCGATGATTTATCCCCCGAATGCTTCGCCCCTACAGTAGAATTTAACTTTATATAAACCAGATTTATCGGAAGATGGGGCCAGAAATTGCTGGATAACCCAGAAAGATTGACAAAAGAAGCAAAATATATTACAAGAACTATGTTCTCCTTGGCTGTTCTTTTTGTGGGGTTCTGGAGTTCTGTTCAAGGGGACTGAGTTCAACAACAAAATAGAGTGAGGAAAGATTATATTATGCAGGCACTCCTAAAACCAAACATCAACTGGTTAGCCATTTTTATTCCAGTGTCTTTTGCATTGGCATATATACCAGCACTCAAGAACGAGGTAGCTCTCTTTATTTGTGGCTGTCTTGGTATGTTAATTGTCTCGGTTTGGATCGGCAACTCCACCGAACAACTCGCGGCTAAGATCGGACCTACTTGGGGCGGAATGCTCAACGCCGCCTTCGGGAATCTGCCGGAACTAATCTTTGGCTTGATTGCCCTAACAAAAGGATTAGGTTCCCTAGTCAAAGCTGCCTGGACGGGAGCCATCATCGGCAACATGCTGCTAGTTCTAGGTATTTCGATGGCGGTTGGCGGGATTCGACATGGAGAACAGCGGTTTCCCGTTGACAGGGCAAACAATATGGCCGCTGGATTGCTGATTGCTTCAGTAGCTTTGGTTTTGCCGACAATCTACGAGCAGGTTTATGACCAAGTAAAACCAAGTGCTCCAAATTTCACCGATGACATTTCTTTGTTAATTGCAACCTTCCTGCTCCTGGCCTACATTACTGACCTCATTTATACCGTTTTCACCGCGCGAGTCACAGCCCGCGCCAAAGCAGCCCAAGCGAAGCTTGCTAGAGAGTCTTCAGCCCCATCAGCCCCATCAGCTCCAGAATCAGAGCCTGAGGAAACATCTGGGAATACAAGAATGGCTATTGTGGTGCTGCTAATCTCAAGTGTCCTGATTGCTTTTCTGTCTGATTACGTTTCTGATTCCGTTAATGGGGTGAAGGATAGCCTAGGATTGAGCGACCTGTTTTTAGGAGTGATTGTTATCGCGGCCATCGGTAATATGGCGGCACTGTTCAGCGCGGCGAGCATGGCGATCAAGGATAAGATGGATATAGCTTTTGAGATCGGCATGAGCGCCAGCAACCAGATTGCTCTGCTGGTAGTACCAGTGCTGGTCATGATGTCCTATGTGTTTGGTAAGCCAGTCAACATTCGCTTTAGCCTAGCTCAGGTAGCTGTACTATTTGGCGCTGTTTTGATCACTACTCAGATTGTCCAGGATGGTAAGTGCAATTGGCTTAATGGCATACAGATGTTGATTCTCTATGCTCTGATCGCTGTACTGTTTTTCTTTCTACCATTTTGAGGCAGCCTCCTCCATGGCACTGCCTGATTTTAGGATTTTTATTTCTTTAGGGTTGATTCGAGGCATCTATAAAATGACTCAACAGCACTACCGAATGACTTTAGAGGATGCGATCGCTTTCCATAAGCCAAGATATTAGTTTATTCATGAACCAAATTACTCCGTTTTTGTCAGCTTAGATCATATCTGTATCAAGTTGCAACCTAGAAAGCATATTTCGGCTAATTGCCTTCTGGCAATGCGTTGTTGAGCAATCGCCTCAATCCAAGGAGAAATCATCTATTCAAAAATTAATAATTTAGCTAACATTGTGGGGAAACCCTTACAAATTATCTCAGAACAGCGAAGCTGCGGCTACGCCTCCCATGGTAGCGATATTAAAAAAGGAATTGAACTATATATAAATGAAAATCCTGAAATAATTTATACTTACGATTTTACACATCAAATCGCTTTATGGTTAAAACAAGAGTTATCAAACAATCAAAAATTTCCAGGTGTAAATTATCCGTTGATGAGAGAGAGAAGCCAGTAGTTCGCGTAAATAGATACGCGAACTACTGACAACTAGGACTTGGAAGATTCGTATAAGTCAGACCAGCATTGCATTAGGGAGTCTAAAGTTCTCGATAAAGCGTCAATTTGATTGCGTCGATTGATTTGCATTAAAGCATTGATATGAGCTTCACTACCAGAGACACCTAAATGCTTATATCGAGTCAATTTACCGCTTTTGGTCGGGAAAATCGGGTCTGTAGCTTGCAATTTATCATACCAGTAGTTCTTATTATAGCCTCGCGCC
>JBFRWF010000390.1:0-8725 GCA_051439465.1 Xenococcaceae cyanobacterium
ACTTTTTCTCCACACTCTGGACAGTAACAGTTACCAGTTACCAGTTACCAGTTACCAGTTAATCAGTTATCAGTTATTAGTTACCAGTTATTAGTTTTTAGGTGTTTGGTAACTGGTCACTGTTCACTGGTAACTGAAACTCGCAGCCCATAGTTATAGCAACTGTGACAAATATCCATCCACTCAACCAATAGCTGTTGTTGAGGGATGTCTGGGTATAGACGATAGAGGTAAGTGAATGTCAGCATATCACTATTCTCCCTGATTTATATAAAAAACGCAAGCCCTTTAAATGTTAAAATACATTCAAAACAAACTTTGGGGTCGTCCATGTATCCCCAGCTAAATCGAAGATTGTAGCTGGGGTATTATAGCTCCCCCAAACCCCCTCATTTGATAAATCTCGCGCAGAGGCGCAGAGAGATTACAGAGAAATTTACTTCTGTGAACGCAACCTAGTCTTACTCTGGCGCAATATATAGCCCTACGGTGACAGGGTAAGACATTTACTGTTCCTCGTTCCCTGTTCCCTGTTCCTCAGAAGTTCTCACTTCTAAGATCACATCTCCTAGCTTTCGTCTCGCACCGTTGCTTAATTCCTGCTTCATAACCTTGATACCTCTGCTTTGAGCATAGCCTTGATCAAACTCCATGACAATTCTGTCTTCTTCTTGGTAAATCTTTGCCGTGACGGGAGTGTAACCTTGGTCTTTGCGCAAGTAGATATCAGCTTCGTCGGCAAACCCTAACACGATCGGTCGCTTTCCCAACAAAATCTTCCGTTGCTCAGTATCTGTCCACTTGACTAGCAGATAGGCAGCTTGACGCAATTGGTCTTGCTCAGCTAAGAAAATCATGATGCCGATACAGAAGCCGAGAATGGCTACCCCGGCTAAGCGCCCCGGCAGATCTCCCAGAATGCTAGCAGCTACCAAGAAGCCAATCCCCCCTAAAATCCCGCCTAAACTCCCCCCAAAGAGGGCACGGCGCACTTGCAGATTGGGAACAAAGGAGATTCCGCCTCCGACTAAGCACCCCAGGATAGTCCAGCCCAGGATTCTAGCAACCACTTCTAGGGTGGGAATGCTGGCAAGGGATGAAAAGAGCAGCGGTCCTCCCAGGAAAGCCCCTTGACCGACTGCTCCAGCAATGAGTCCGGCGATGAAACTTTTGACGGTGCTGAGCGTACCCTCAGTGGGGGTGAGTAGGCGGCGACGACGTTGGTAGTAGTTCTGTCCGACAATCAAAGCTAAGGCAACTCCCACGGCTAAGATTCCCGTCCAGCCGCTAATGCGAAGAGTGCCGGATACTAAGCTGTAGTTTCCGGTTGCCTCTGATTCGACTAACTGTTTGCCGTAAATCACCTTTTCGGCATCTTGAAAGGCTCGGTCAAATTGACCGGAACTGGCGTAAAAAACGAGGTTGCGGTCTCCTGTAACTTGGGTGAGAAAGTCGATATCGGCATCTCCTGTGGCTACTGCGACTAGATTAATTCCCTGATTTCTGGAAGATTGAGCTATTCTGGAGGTCTGAGTGGGGGAACTGGGGATGCCATCGGTAAACAGGAGGATATGGCGCTGGAAGTTGCTAGCAGGTAATTGAGCTGTAGCCGCTTGGAGTCCCAAATCCATCTTGGTTCCACCCCCATCATCAAGGTTAGCGATCGCCTTTTCTAGGGTTCTCAAATCTGAGGTTAAGGGAGTTCCGATATGGACGCGACTGCCAAATCCGATCGCGGCAAAACGGTCTTGGGAAAGGTCTTGGCGTCGGACAAAGGCGGTGGCGGCTGTTTTCACTTCTGTTAATTTTTCGCTACTCATGCTACCGGAGCAATCGATGAGAAGGGCGATCGCCTGGGGCAATTTTTCGACTGTAGGGGGAAGATAGGTCAGATGCAGCAGTAATTCTCCCAACAAAAGGGCGGCTATTAAGCAGCCAATTGCTCCGTAGAAACCAAAGCGTAAGGGTTTTCTCAATTTTCGGAGAAAAGGTCTCAAAAACATGACTCCATTGGTAATATAAATAGGACGCCGATAGCTAAGGTTAATTAATCATCTAGAAACTCCCGTTTTAGGCGTTGTCCCCAGAACCAAAAAGGTATAATTCCACCACATCCCAGGACGAAAAATATACCCAAAACCATTAGAATTCGGACTTCTAGAGGTAGAGTTCTGCCAAAACTCGTAATTGTGTATCCCTTGGGTTCAGAAGCAACTTTTGTTTCATCTGAGAATTCAACAGTGACATAAAACTCATGTTTAGAACCCCGTACTGGATTAGGTTCGAGATAGGTGATTTCGTACTCACCCAGTATGGCGTTCAGAAATTCTTCAAACGCTTCGCCAATCTCTCGTGAATAACCAGAGAATCGATGAACTCCTCCTGTTAACTTAGCAATTTCTGCCAGTTTATCTCGAGCGACAAACTCTCCCGGAGGAACTTTACAGGGTCCTTTGCCAATATCTTCACGAGTCGCAGGTTTTTTGTCACATTTATACTTTCGTCCGAGTTCTTCTGGTGTTAAACCATATCCTAATGTATGTACTGTTATCTGTGAATAATTTTCATCTTCCGTAAGTTTGCGTTTGAGATAGTTAAAGTCTTCTTTGTCATTGCCTCGATTGTGAAACCCATCAGACAGTAAAATTACTGCCAGTCGAGGTTGAGGCGGTAAAGACTCCTGTGGTAAATCGGGATCTGGTTCTGGGATTGGATATTTGTCGCCTAAGAAGATAACTGATTCAATCAGAGGAGTGTAGAGGTCGGTAGAAGCACAGGGAGTTCGGCTTTCGAGATTGTTAAGATGATTAGCTAGGTTAGCGTCTCCTGGGGAAAGAAATCTAGTCCGTGTCGGGTCGCTAAGTTGAGCTTGAGTAACTGGGTAGTCTCCATCGCAAACTTCACTGTTTTCCACATAACCAAAGGGGACAATAGCAATTTTAATATCACCCCCCCGTGCTTCTGTTTTTTCTGCTACTTTGATAAATTCGCGAATAGCTTGAATAGCACCCTTCAGTTTAGTGCCACCTCGTTTATCTGGATTATTCATACTGCCACTGAAGTCAAGTAGGATAATAATCTCAGCCGGAGGCGGTACAGCTTTTTGGGGACTTTTCCAATCAAGAATTAGTTCTTCCTTTAGTTTATCATCATCTACGAATACCTGGAAATTGTCACGCTTTAAATTCATAGCAGGTCTTCCCTGGTTGTTTCTGACTTTAACCCGAAGCGTTACTTGATCTTCGTTTACTTTTGTTTGCACAATTTCCGCTTCTTTGACGTTAACTTGTCCCCAGATAGGAGAACTGAGGCAACCCAGGATTAACGCTGAGAGGCTAACTCTGCGGGTCCAGGAAGCGATTGTAGTAAACAAAGCGGTAGATTTTTTCTTCATGGTAATCTCCCTGTGGTAGTGCATAAAAGGTCAGAACATAGTTATGTTTTAGGGTTACTTTTCGCCAGTAATTCAACCGTTCTCCGTTAATGGCAATGTTGGCAAAATTTTTTTTTTGAGGAATTAGTTTAGTTTGGCGAGGATTCAAGTCCAATTGAGCTAAATATTTGGGAACTCCAGGCATCCGAATGTGAGCTTCAGGATTTTCCGGGGAACCGATGACAATGGTTCCGCGAGCGGGTAGCTGAATAGACAAGCCTTCCTCAATTTGATCGTCGTCCTCGCCAATAAAGGTAAGTAGAGACTGATCGATGGAGGAATAGTCGGGAATTTGGGTCGTTTGGTTAGGGTTGCTGCCAATGGCGGCATAAACGGGGCCAGTAAACTCAAAACCAGCACCTGCTCTGAGTGCTGCTCTAAAGCTGGGAGAGTTGGTGAGGCTGAAGGTTAAACCTAACAGTAACCCTAACAGGGAAAAGCCGAGGGGATCTTCTGCTTTTTTTAAGGCAACTGACATTGCCTCTTCTTGAGAGTTGCGGATGAGTTCAAAAAGTCCGGCTGCGATTAAGCTAGCAACACTAGCACTAATAACACTGGTGAGCATTCGTTGCCAGAAGCGTTTGGGGTCACGAGCTTCGACACTTTGCCACCACCAGCTCAGTCCTTCTGCGAGACCGACCGCAATGCCGATGAGGAGCCAGCCTAGCATTCTGACAAGAATATCAGAGACAGGCAGGTCAGGAGCGATCAGGATTTGGGAAATGCCGCCAGCAACTAATCCTAGGGCTAATCCCAGTCCCAGAGCAATGAGCAGGGGAATTCGCGCTTTACGGAAGCTAAGGCTTAGTCTGGTGGGGTTGCTGATGAAGATTTCGTTCAAAACCATAGCGATTGCCAGGGAAATGGCGACACAGGGGAAGAGAACGACTTCTTCTAAGTCGGTCAAGATTTTGAGGTCAGCGAGGAAGAATTGACCGATATTCCAGCCAATGAGTGCCGAGGTAACCCCCGCTAGTATGTATAGGTAGATTCTCATTGATACTTCTTTTGTTGGCAAGCAATGGGAGGAAGATACTCCCACTACAGATATTTTGGCAACTTTGGGAGGCTTCCCTCTTAAGTTATATCGTTGTCAAGAGGCTTTGTTATGCAGGTATGTATATTTTTGTGAAAAATGGCTCTACCGAACTTGTTATATAGTATTATGGCTAATAAGCTTAAGTCGTACTAGCTCCTGACGAACTCGAACGCTTCATCATCAATAAAGCTGTTTTTTCAACTTTTTTAACTAGCTGAGAAAAATGGTGGTTAATACTAAAATATTTTTTAACGCCTGTAATCCTACCAAGCCCATTGATATTGCGGATGACTTGGAAAGGAAATACTATATTGATTTTTCCAAAGTACGAGGACCAGTAATCATCGATGAAATGGAGCGGAAAATTAAATTAAGCGACAGGGGAAAAACCTGTCAACTCTTCACAGGGCACATTGGGTGTGGGAAGTCTACAGAATTATCGGTTCTCAAAAATAGGTTGGAGAATGAAGGCTTTTCTGTCATCTACATCCAGGCGGCTTCTAAAGACAGTAATCTCGACTTAAGCGATATGAGCGTTACAGACCTTTTGCTGTTGATGGCTCGTCGAATAATTCAGACTCAGGAAAAAAATGGAATTAGGAAAATCTCAGAGTTTAATTTTTTTAAAGATCATCTTCATCATTTAGGAGAACTTCTGCAAACGCCGATAGATATTGAAGTAGCGCTATCTACGGGAATCTTTACTATTACTGGTAAAACCAAAGGAGACGACCAAGCTCGCAGGCGCTTGAGAGATTATCTTGAGCCAAGGATTGACGCAATTGTAAAAGCCATTAATGAACAAATTATAAAGGGAACCACTGATAAGCTAAAAAAACGAGGAAAACAAGGACTGGTTTTAATAGTAGATGACCTAGACAGATTGAGGTCCACAGTATCAGAACGCTTGTTTATCGGCGGAAATAAAAAATTAGCGGGATTAGATTGCCACATAATTTACACCATTCCACTGGAGCGGACGTATTCCCCTAAAGGGGCAACAACTATACAGCGGCTCGGCGATGGGATGGATCCCAAAGTGTTGCCTCTGGTGTCTGTTATGCAACCTGATAGGACTCCCAATCAAGAAGGAATGCTTTCTCTTCAACAAATGATACTAGCAAGAGCATTTCCTGAGTTAGAGCCAGAGGATCGTATCCAGCAACTTTCTGAGATATTTGATACGACTAATCCTACTAATACTTTAAATCGATTGTGTCAAATTAGTGGCGGTCATGTACGAAATTTACTCAGCTTTATCGTCAGTTGTCTGCAGCGAGAAGATCTGCCTATATCGAGACAATGTTTGGAAAGCGTGATTCAAGAAAAGCGTCAAAACTTGTCCAAAAGAGTAACAGATGACGAATGGGACTTGATATTTAAGGTATTGGAAAGGCGCTCAGTAACGGGAGAGGAGGAGTGCCAAAGATTATTTCCTCCTTTGTTTATACTTGAATATCGTGATAACCAGGGAAAACAATGGTTTGATATCAATCCCCTCTTGGGAGAAACACTGAAGTTTAAATCTTGGTGGGAGAAACAAAGTAAAGTTAAGGTAACCGTTCAGGGGGGGGTAAAGCATGAAACTGGCATGGTTCAAAACAGAGTAACACTAGAGACGGGGAGACGGGGAGACACCGGAGGAGGGGACAAGGTTCTAAAAGTTCCCCAAACTAACACCAGAAAATATTACCTTGCCACGAACCATATTGAACCATGCCATGAAACTGATGATACCAAGGCATACGCGATCGCGCGAATTAAAGACCATCAATCAGGGCAACCCTTCTATCTAGGTCGGATCTACGAACTTCAGGCAGGTATCCGAAGTCAGATTCCCTCAGGGTTTAAAGGTGAACCCGTCCAGCTTCCTGACCAGCAAGAGGCTATTCAATTGGAAATTGTTGTCTGGGCGGAAGATATGGAGATTGAGCCAGCCTGGATGCAGCCATACTTCTTTAGTCGAACTGAGGAGACTGCCTTGGCGGAATTCCAGCTCAAGCCAACACAGTCAGGACATAAGCAGGTTCGGGTCGAGTTTCTTTATCAGCGACACTGGCTAGCGAAAATTGAATTTGAGGTTGAAGTCGTTGAGGCACAGGAACTAGTTCCAGTTTCATGAAGGCGGAGGGGTATAGGGATGGCAAAGCAAACTGTGGTCACAAAAACTATGCAGGCAGAAACAAGGATTCCTCCGTTTGCCTTTCAAGACTATCCCGTAGATGTCTATCTTCGGATTTATCCACACGGAACTCGATATGGCTTAGAAATTCTAGCAGTGGGACAAATGCTGCGGAGACCTATTGACATGACACCACAAGATCTGGCGAAACTGAACGAACGACTCCAGGAGGAGATGTATGTGATCGCCAGAAATAAAGAACAAGAGCTGCCAAGAGAACAGGAATTGGCCAACCTCGCAAAAGTCGGTCACGTTGCCTTCAATAAGGTTTTCAGCCATCCCGACGCACAGACTGCCATAGGACAGTTAATTAGCTTTAGCCAAAAAGTCTCTATCCAGGTCGTTTCAGAAGATTTTTTCTTGCCTTGGGAACTCATCTATCCCGCCACCCTAGATGAGCCATTCTCTTGCTACCACTTTTGGGGAATGAACCATCTCATCTCTCGCCTCATCATCCAAAATGCCTGTCCCGGAGCCTTTGTTTCACCGGAAATAAGCTTCAATAATTGTCCTAAATTGGGAATGCTGACCTATAGTGGGTTGGCTGGTGTGGCTAAAAAAGAACTTAAGTTCTTCCAAGAATTGAAGAAGAAAAAACAACTCACTCTCTTTCTGCTGCGTTCCCTCGATCCTGATAACTGGCAGGAAGAGTTTCGGGAATTTAAAAGCTTCTGGGAGAATAGCTTGAATTTGGCACACTTCGCCTGCCATGCTGCCTATAAATCTGATTCACCTAGCCTGTCATACATCTTGCTCTCGCAAGAGTTTTCTATCACCCTGGAGGATATGGATGCCTACAAGATAGAAATGGACGGGCATCCCCTCATCATCATGAATGCCTGTGAGACAGGCAACTTGAACCCGCTGTACACCTCAAACTTTGCCGCCGCCTTTCTCAAATACGGCGCACGGGGGGTAGTGGCGACTGAATGTGCGGTACCTGATGCTTTCGCCGCCGACTTTGCCGAACAGTTGTACGCTCACCTCCTGGCGGGGAATCCATTAGGGGAAAGTTTGTTGGCTGCGCGGCGGTACTTTTTGCAAAAGTACAACAATCCGTCGGGATTGCTGTACTCTATGTATGCACCCCCGTCTATTCGCTTAGTTAAGGCAGGAGGCTCAAATGAGTGATGATACAATCTTGGTTCGCACCACAGATGCTACTGTCAGGCGGGGAGAGAGTCCCAAGGAACTCAAGGTTGAGGTTTTAGCGGAAAACGTCAATCTCTTCCTCACCCAAATCGAAGGCATGTTGGAAAAGGCACCGGATGAGGTAGGCAAATTTCGGTTTACCGAGTTTTCAGTGTGTGCTGAGGTTTCCGCCAATGGAAAACTGGTGTTGCTAGGTTCCGGCGTGGAAACAGGTATTCAAGGAAGCTTGACCTTCAAGTTCTCAAGAAAGGTTTGAGGAATCAAGCAAAGCATTCACAAGTACAAATCGATCTTCAAACCTAACTGCACCACCAGCTTTCTGACACTGACTGGGGTCTTCTCCCAATCGCCGGGGTCAATTCCGGTCTTCTCCAGTAGATGCTTCTCATCCATGTCTGTTAGACTACCAGATTTTTACCCCCCCCTGAACGGTTACAAGTTAAGTAAGTAAAGTTAAGTTATGAATGCCATGAATCAATCAGAAGATATCCTTACCGATAACAATGAATCGTTGCAACGTTTAGTCCGGGCAATCACGCTTCCTCAGGAGTTCTCATTAATTCTGGCGTGCTGCAATTATGAAGGGCTGCAAGAGCAAATCATAGAAAACTTAGAAGAGTTGTTGAGACAAGGGGGAAACTCCTCTAAAATCAATATTTTAAACCGAAAAATACCAGAATTGGCTCAAAACCTTTATGAAACTATCCAGGAATTAGTTAGGGATAGGCAGCAACCATCTGCTTTGGTAGTTCTAGGGTTAGAGAAAGTGAAGGATATAGATAACCTTCTGCGATCGGCTAATTGGGATCGCAATAAGTTTTCTGAAAGTTTGACCTTCCCCGTAGTTTTGTGGATTAATGATAGAATTTTGCAAAAAATAAGCAAGCTAGCTCCAGATTTATATAACTCCTGGGAAGCT
>JBFRWF010000391.1:0-8417 GCA_051439465.1 Xenococcaceae cyanobacterium
AGTGCGCACTCTTGTTGGCGCTGCCTCCCGCACTCGCGTAGCGAGACCGCATTCTTGTTGGCGCTGCCTCCCGCACTCGCGTAGCGAGCCCGCACTCTTGTTCATGAATCAAATCCGATCGCTATATGGAAAGGAAGCCTTTCGCTGGACTCAAACCGGAGGGATGGAAAGCTTGGGTGGAAGTTTTCCAAGGGAGGCAACTGGAGTTTCAGCGAATGGTTCTACAGTGGTAGGATGGATAAAAAGTCGCTCTGGAACGGAACCATTTCGCTGGACTCAAACCGGAGGCATGGAAAGATTAGGAGAACTCCTAGTCGAAAGTGTTGAAACTAAAAAAATTGGAAGCTTGGCGGATGTTTCGGTTTCAGCAGATGGTTCTATAGTTGTGGGATCGATACCTCAAACAGGAGCCTTTATTTGGGACAGTACAAATGGGATGCGCTCCCTCAAAAGTGTATTGACTGACTTAGGTTTGGATTTAACATGCTGGCACCTTGAGCAGGTTACTGGAATTTCTGACGACGGTTTAACTATTGTAGGACGTGGCACCAATCCACAAGGTTACAGTGTGGCTTGGATCGCACGACTGGACTAATGACTGCCGAGGGTTTTTTTAGGCAAAATATCCCAAACAAAATTGGCGAAGAGATGGGTGAGAGTAGTCTAAGGGCAGGGGCATAACTTATAATTCTGTCGCATTTGCACTCTTTAACCTGATTGGCGACACTTTACCGCACAACGCAAGCTTTGCGATTTCTTCACACCCCCTAACCTCAGGGATCGCCCGAAATTCCTCAATACACATAAATGGTAATTTGTCAAAAAAATTTAGATGGGTTTGCCCTGAGTTTTACCTGAGTTCGATGCCTTATTTGCGGAGAGTTTCAACTCAACACCAGTGAGGTGAGCGTTGCCCGACAGGGCTTGTTCCCTTTATCGGGCTTAATCCACAGGCGCAGATGAGTCACATTGTCAACATTGAGTGTCCATTCCTCTCGTTCAAAAGTCGTCCCCGGTGGACTGAAGTTGTATTCCTGACGCAGCAGTTCACGATAGGTTTGCCCGCCATCATGAGAGACAGACAACTGCAATTCTTGTGAGCGGCTGACTTCCAGTTCCTCAACTTCCAAGCTGATTCGATGTAGCGTTTGGGGAGTGTCAAATGCCAAAATCAGGGTTTGCTCATGGGGCTCTGCGGCACCCCAGCGACTTCCTCCTGCTCCACGCCGACTGTCGAAGGCATTTTCGAGGGGATAATTAGGATCCTCAGAGGTTACCAATGCCGTAGCAATAGTTGCAATATCTAATTCTCCAGGCTGCGGAACTCCTGAGGTCAGGTTTTCTTTTCCGATAATTTTTTTGCGCATCTTTCCACCATCTACAATCTTATAGTTAGGGAGAGCAGCTATCTGAATAGATTTCATTTCATCAACCTGAGCTGTCGAAATAGAACCTAGTTCAGGTGAAATGCCAGCCCACAGTAATGTTAACAGTAGGGAGGCGAGGATAATCTTCGTCAGAAGGGCTTTAATGGCCATAACTCCTTTTTGGTTTGACAAGACCTCGCGGCTAGAAACTCCGTCTAGAACGGAGTGGAAGGCGAAGTAGTTTATTTCTTACGGGATTAAAAATGTCTAATCTTAAAGCTCAATTGAGGGAAGAATTGGCCGAGGCCGAGTGGAGTTCATTGATTCCACATGCTCAGCGCTCTGGCTTGATTGTGGTCAGTCCATCTTTAGACTTAATCGATGTGGGTGTAGCCATTGCTGGTGATAATGTTGCCTTGGTTCAACACTGGATTAGTGAACAGCTCATCTACAAACCTTCTTCTGATGACCTTAGCACCTGGAACACACAGCCAGACAAAAAGTTTAGCACCTTGATTGTGCAGCCTTTTGTTTTAGTCAGTAGCGATCGCGCCGTAACGCACTGATGAAAATCTTCAAGGTGACTGGTGACTGGGAAAAATTGGCATGGTTCAAAACAGAGTAACACGCTTAGAGGGGGAGAGAGGGAGAGGGGGAGAGGGGGAGATGGGGAGATGGGGAGATGGGGAGACACCGGACTCCGTAACAAGGTTAAAAGTTCCCCAGACTAACACCCCTATTGTGTTACCTTGCCACGAACCATATTGAACCATGCCGAAAAATTTATAACGGGGGATTGAAACCGCCGTTAAAATTCTTCCCCTTCTGTTCCCTGTTCCCTTGTTTCAATACCCGACAGGGTTAGTGTGGGTAGTTCACAAGAGTAAATTTCAGAACTGTACAATTATCCCACTTAACCCCAAATTTTTGAGTTCTTGCAAGGTTTTCTCAGCATTCTCCTGGCTGCTAAAAACTCCTATTTCTAGCATGGATTGCCCCTTATAAACAGTGGGAAAAGCATCCGGGTAAAGCCATAGCAATTGGGCTTCTTGGCTTATATTCCGTTCAACCATAACCCGATAACTCCCTTCCTGTCCCGTCCCAGGAATAGGTGTTGTCCTGCTCAAGTTCTCCAAATCAGAGTTCGGAATCGGTGCCTTTGACACTGGTAGAACATTCGGGTTAGATCCACTTGAGCTGTTCACATTGGGTACAGGGCGGGGTGTGACAACTAGCAAATCAGACAGGCTTCTTCTTCCTGAGCTTGAGGTTGAGCTTCTCGGTGGAGTTGGCAGAGGTTGAGAGTTAGCCTCCGGCGGAGACACAGTAATTTCTCTTGCTCCGCTGGGGGAAGAGGACTGGGGTGTCAGCGGCGGTAAAGGACGATTGTTGGAAAGGGTATTGGGGCTAGGTGGTAGAGCTTGAGAGTTCCTAGCCCCAGCAGTAAAGACGATTTCCCTTCTCTCCCTTGGGGAAGACGACTGGGAAAGAGAATCGGGAGATGGCAGAGGTTGAGAGTTAGCCGCTCCAGCAGTAAAGGTGATTTCCCTTGTCCCGCTTGGGGAAGGCGACTGGGGAATAGATGGAGGCGATAAAGGGCGATTGCTGGAAAGAGCATTGGGGCTGGGCGACACAGATTGAGAGTTAGCCCCCCCAGCAGTAAAGACGATTTCCCTTGTCCCCCTTGGAGAAGGGGACTGGAGAAGCGGTGAGGACGGTAAAGGACGATTGCTGGAAAGGGTATTGGGGCTGGGTGACACAGATTGAGAGTTTCCAGCCGAAGGAAGTACAGGAGTTTCCCTACTTCCGGCGGGAGAAGATGCTCTAGAAATTGGCAGTGGAGGTAATCTTGAAGGGGAGGAAGCAGAAACGTTAAGCGCACTGGTGTTTCCCCTTAAATCAATCCTCCCCTCTGTGCGCCCACCAAGCTGATTGCCAAAAGCGCTAATCATTTGACCATCAGCGAGATTTTGAATGTCTAAGCGACGATTGCCCCGAAAGGTGTTGCCACCGGGTTCAGCAGCCGTTCCCAAATCAGCACGGGATTGGGCGATCGCCACTAACCCATATTCTGTGGAATTCTCAATGATGTTGTTGCGCAAAGTCGCTTGGGCATTGCCTTCTAAAATCACGCCAATGCGATTGCCACTGATGCGATTACCGTACAACAGGGGTGCAGCATTCTCTACCGCGTTCACTCCAACGCCCGTCCTTTCAAACTCATTCTCCCGCACTTGAGGTTTTGAGGTTCCGTAAACAACCAGTCCATTACCACCATTGCTGTAGAAATAGTTGTTGGCGATCGTCGGGGCGCTATTCCCATTTACGGAAATGCCGGAGTTGCCATTGCGGACAAAGGTGTTATGTGTCACTTGGGGACTTGCAGATTCAATCCACAGCCCATAGCCCCGATCGTGGGAATTAATCACCGTAACACCCGTCAATTCTCCTGCCCGATCGCTAGCAACAATGGTCACATTTTGACCGGCAGCCCTGGAACTCAAGAAAAACCCATTCCCTTGAATGATGACATTTCGCCCTCGGTTGCGGGGATTGCCCTTAATCGTCACTTCTGTTTTCAGGAGTAAGGGAAAGTTTTCACCTGTTTGGGCGCTATAGGTTCCTGAGGCGAGCAAAATCACTGTTTTGGGTTCGGCGAGCATCAAGGCTTGAGTAATGGTTTTAAAGGGCGATCGCTCGCTTCCTTCTCCCCTTTGATCGTTGCCAGTCCTGGGATTAACATAGATAACATTCGCTTCTGAGGGCGCTTGCTCCCTTCTATAAATCTGAGCTAGGGTTGGTTGGGCTTCAGCAGTAGGGTTGAGAAAAAAAGGAGCTGTAGCAGCAAGGACTAAGCCCAAATAGACTCCCCTCCGACGAGCAAAAGTTGCAGTTGATTGAGCGTGGCGACTTCTGAAACTCATAACTTTTCTCCTCACTGATACAGAATCTTTCTCAGTCAAATAGATGACCAAGTGGGACTGCTTAAAGTTGCATTTTAACTTTTTGTGGTGACATTAACTCCTAATATATAATTTCGACAGTTTATTCATAATTCTTTAAGTGAAGCTTTTCGTTTATCACACCCCCGAACTTACTCCAACCGACAGTTTGCCTGATTGTGCTGTTGTCATCGACGTTTTGCGAGCGACAACCACTATCGCCACCGCTTTGAATGCTGGGGCTGAGGCAGTTCAAGCTTTCAGTGACATAGACAAATTGATGCAGGCGAGTGAAGATTGGCCTGTAGATAAGCGACTTCGCGCTGGGGAAAGAGGCGGTGCAAAAGTGGCGGGTTGCGACTTGGGCAATTCTCCCTTGGACTGTACCCCAGATTTATTGCAAGAACGGCGATTGTTTATTAGTACCACTAATGGCACCCGTGCTTTACAGCGGGTGGAGAAGTCCCCAGCTGTCATTACTGCTGCCCAGGTGAATCGTCAAGCAGCCGTCCGCTATTTGCTCCAAAAACAGCCGGAAACGGTTTGGCTGGTTGGTTCGGGTTGGGAAGGCGGTTATTCCCTGGAAGATACTGCCTGTGCTGGGGCGATCGCCCAGTCTCTTTTGCCCGAAAGTGGGGAATCCGAGGAGGTGATGATTGGTAATGATGAAGTTATTGCGGCGATCGCTCTTTACTCTAAGTGGCATGAGCAATTATTAGAGATGTTCCGCCAATCTAGTCATGGTCAGCGTCTTTTGCGGTTAAATTGCGATGAAGATTTAAAATATTGTGCCCAAACCGATACCCTTGATGTTCTGCCAATTCAGCAAGAAGCGGGGGTTCTAGTGAAACTGAAATCCTGATACCAAGTTGCGGTCAAAGGTGGTAGGGCACGGCGAAATAAATATCTTGATTAGCTCTATCTGTGTTGATGATGCCGTGCCCCTACATTCTTAACTATTATCAGGGCTATCCACTTAAGCCGGGACAGTAATCAAAAGGCAACAGGCAACAGGGAGGGAAGGTTTCTGGTCGTTGTATATATGGTTGGATTTTTCACGATTCATTTAGCTCGTGTTTTACCATTTAGACAGGCGATCGCCAAGTCTCATAAGAGGTACAGTGCCCCAACAAAACCGGCTTACCCGATCGCCTCAAAACAGTGTTACCTTGATTTGAACCATGCCAAAACATATATAAGTTTAGATAAGGGACGCTTATTTCAACAAACGACCATAACCCTTACCCCCTGTTGCCTGTTGCCTATTCCCTGTTCCCTTTTGAGTAGAGTTTTGATTCACAACCCTTTATAGGACTGCTATATGTTTCGACTTACCAGGAAACTTGGCGTAATTTATATTGCTTCTTGTTAAACTGCTTTTGTTCTGCTGTTAAAAAGGCGTAATTCTCAATGGGAGGGCGCATATCCCACTGAGTTTCCGCAAAGATGAATAAATTTGCTATCATCACCAAGCCAGTAGTGAGAAACTGCCAGCCGCCAACGTAGGGCAACATAGCAATCCCCAGCAAGTGAATCATGCCAGAGACAATGAAGGCACGGGAGCGCATCCCTAAGCCTGTGCAAAAATATCCTACTGCGCTCAAGCCTAACCACAGATCAGATAGATGTATCAAAACCTGACCCCATCCCAGAAAAATGCCTAAATCGGTGATGACAACACCAGCCAGCATCAAAATCACCCAGGAATACAATACCCAGCTCAGGCGCTCTACTTTTACCCAAAAGTGAGTCAGCACAATCATTGCTCCGGTACCAATCACCGTGAGAACTGACCAAACAATTGCTTGGGTCATCCAGCTAATCGGTGCAAACTGAGCTGTGATGAAAATTGCGGCTGATATGAGCCCCCAAATAACAAAAACCTGATCGATACGGGTGTAAATCGCTGAAAATAGCGTCTTATTCCTAACTCGCAACTGAAGGCGAAATAGTCCTTGGAGATCCTGATAATCCAGTGATTTTTGTTTGCGGCGGAGGATTGGTACTGTTGGATTGAAGAAATTCATTAAACGTCTAAGGAAAAAAGGAGTTTAGGTGAAACTGTAATTTTTAGATTTTATTAACAATCTTTACAATACTATACACTTTGTCATTTGCGATCATGTAGTTACGAGTGATACCAAATAGATAATTAAAGTTTGAAATTATTTATGTTTAATATTTGAAAGTTTAATTTTATGACTCTTGACATAAATCCCTGAATATGTGTAATACCAAATCCGGGTGAAAACCCCATTCCAACGCCATCGCAAAAACTGGTGATTGCTTGAGCGTGCAGAGCAATAGCCTTGCCACGCAGCCGATTGAATTTAGCTTTTCCCATCTGGTTGCGCAGCAGTACAACAATAGGTGCAAACATTCTTAACCTCTCCTCGTTTGTCGAAACTCTATGAGTAGTTACCTTCTCGTTTATGTAAATAAATGTAACTTAATATAAATTTTTGTGGCAATAGCTTGACTGATATTGGGAGGTAGTATTAACCGTACCGTGGGAGTAAGGAATACCGTCTTTGCCTAATAAAGTGCATCGAGCCAGCCGCAACCTAGCCGCTGAAATAACCGAAGAGAGAGTATTACAGCGCGTGAGCCGTGAAAAACTTTCTAGAGTGCAGGTTGCGATCGCCCTCCTCAACCTTGATACTTTTCTGTCAGCAGTGAAGTAGAGGCTTGTAGTTGCTAGAGCGCTAAAGCGCAACTACTCACATGATGAGTGAGCAAACGGATTTGATATAAGCAGTGATCGCTTCTCGGTTACCCGGATCAATTCCGAGTTTTCCAAATAACCGATGGTTGAGAAATCTATTGCTATATTGAAAAAATATATAAAATTATCTTAATGCGGCTTGTAACATAGGACACAACTACCTTCTCTCCTCTTCCCAAACTGGGACTGAGGAGCAGGTGTCAGTCAATCTAATCATTACCCATAAGTCCTAAAACCCTTGTGGAGACTCCGGAGATGGGAAGACTCTGGAGACGGGGAGACAGAGTGATGTAGAGTAAATTTCCCCAAAGATAGGGGTTTAAGTAAATACTAATTATTCTCTCACAAGACTCTCATCTGCCCCAGTTTGAATAATAAATTATCAAGGCAAAATTCAGTATTTTTGAGGTAAATTCTCCTCTAAATGTCACCGCTCAGATTTGTCAGTCAACCAAGATAAGGGAGTGAAACTATATATGCTGATTCTGGATGCTAAGCAAGTGAAATATTGCAATGTAACCCGCCAGGTAGGAGGACAAGCCGAAACTATACCTGGAGTCGCCTATCAAGGTAATCTATTTGTGCAGTTTGCATCTTATGGGAAAGACCAGAAAAAACAAGCAATTCAGCGAAGTCGGCTGGAATTTTTAGAACAGAAAGGACAGGTTTTGTGTTTGGTCATTGAAGAGGAGACAGGCTTTACCCTGTGGTCTCAGGATGACGAAGTGAAGCTAGCAGAAAATACCCCCTCTAAGAGCGATGTGGCATATACCATTTACCTTAACAAACTTGTAGCCGAGATGCGGAATGTGGGAGGCATTCAAATCAAAGATCGTCAGTACAAGCTAAGGGTTTATCCTAGGTGTTTTGTAGGCAGTGAAGCAGTAGCATGGCTGACACACCATCTCAATATTTCTCCAGAAGAAGCTGTTAAGATAGGGCAAAGACTCATAGATGAAAAATGGATTCATCATGTTGTGGATGAACATCCCTTTCAAGACAAATATCTTTTCTATCGCTTTTATTGGGATGAGTAAGTGCTGACTATTTAGGTAATAAATATTAAAATATCCTGGTTCTTCATCTCTAATATCATGTCCGCATAATCGCTTACGATAAAAGTAGAGAGTGCAAAGATGAACGATGCCAAAACGAATTAGGGTAGCCAAACACTTAACCATTGAGCAGCTAGAGCAGTGTTAGCGTCAAGCAAAAGATGGGGTAGAAAGCCGCCAATATCAGATTATCTGGTTGCTACTGGAGTTTAGACTAGTTCCCGGTGCGAAACTCAAAACCGACATTGCGCACTTCTAACTGTAGTATGCAGAGCACATGCCCAACCGCAGTCAGCTCCGCAGCGCCTAGGCGTTCCGCCCCTGCTCC
>JBFRWF010000392.1:0-3286 GCA_051439465.1 Xenococcaceae cyanobacterium
AACGCAGATATAAGCCGGGGGAGTTTGCCGAAAAAGTCAATCGCACAGTAGCAACCCTGAGAATTTGGGATAAAACAGGGAAACTCCCTGCCAAACGACATATGCTAAAATATCCACAAGGTTATAAACTGATGCCTACCACCCTATCAACTACGTCAATCTCTAGGGCTGAAGAAAACGGGCAGGAAAACTGCCCCCGTATGGAATGCTCATGCTGTTGATGCTTGGGTACTAGCTCGCTTCCTTGTTGGTGGTGACGAAATGCCGGATAATACCGAACTGTTTCTTATTACTCAAATCCGCTTCCATCGAAGGCAGCTACATCGATTAAAATCAGACAAAGGAGGTACGAGAAGTCGATATGGAGGAACTATCAGTGCTGGATTTAAACGCGGCAGCTTAGTAAAACATTCCAAATATGGTTTGTGCTATGTGGGCGGTTGGATGTACAAGCCAACTAAGAAAGAACGTGACAGAAAAGTTATTAGTCTGCATAGCATTGAGACTGGTAAGCGCTTAACTCAGAATGCTTTGCCTACCGATTGTAAGTTTGTTGCTTACAACTATTGGCGAACTAGATTTGCAAAAAACTAATTGGAGGCGGCGTTCCTCCCCTCCCTGCTGACGCTCCGAAGGGGTATCCGCGCCGAAATATCTGATGAAAGCGATTATGGTTGTGGGCACAACCTCCCACGCAGGAAAATCTTTACTGACAGCCGCTCTGTGCCGAATTCTCTCCCGGCGAGGTTGGCATGTTGCTCCGTTTAAAGGGCAGAATATGGCACTGAATGCCTACGTGACACCTGCTGGGGGAGAAATTGGCTTTGCTCAAGCGGTACAAGCTTGGGCAGCGGGTACAACACCTAGAGTGGAGATGAACCCAATTTTGCTCAAACCCCAAGGAGATATGACTTCCCAGGTAATTCTCAAGGGCAAAGTAGTGGGGAAAACCAAGGCGTCGGAGTATTACGAGGAGTATTTTGAGCGAGGTTGGCAGGCAATTGAGGAGTCGCTGCAAAGCTTAACAGCAGAATTTGATTTAGTGATTTGTGAAGGGGCGGGAAGTCCGGCTGAGATTAACCTGAAGCATCGCGACTTAACCAATATGCGAGTGGCAGCCTATTTGAATGCTCCAACTCTGTTAGTAGTGGATATTGACCGGGGTGGTGCTTTTGCTCATGTGATTGGCACCCTCGAATTGCTTGAACCAGAGGAGCGATCGCTGGTCAAAGGGGTTGTAATTAATAAATTTCGCGGACAGCGATCGCTCTTAGAATCGGGCATCACTTGGCTAGAAAAACGCACGGGGATTCCCGTTGTCGGTGTCATTCCCTGGAGCGACCAGATTTTCCCGGCAGAAGATTCCTTGGATTTGCTCGAACGACGCCCCCATAAACCAAATCACGAGCTCAAAATTTCTATCATCCGCCTTCCCAGAATTTCTAACTTTACCGATTTTGACCCACTAGAAGCTGAATCCACTGTTTCAATAAAATACGTCAGCCTCTCCGAATCCTTAGGACATCCAGATGCCGCGATCATCCCCGGTTCTAAAACTACGATTGCTGACTTGATCGCCCTGGAAAAAAGTGGAATGGCGGCAAAACTGCAAGCATATGCAACAGCGGGTGGCACGATTATGGGGATTTGTGGCGGTTTCCAAATGCTCGGTCGACAGCTGGCCGATCCAGAGGGACTTGAGGGTGAACAGGGAGATTATCAAGGATTGAACCTGTTACCCCTCAAAACTGTACTCTCCTCTAACAAAATTGCCCGTCAGCGACAAGTGACTTCCAATTATCCCCAGTCCGGTTTGCCAGTTGCCGGATATGAAATTCATCAGGGTCGCACTTTATTAGTTGAGTTCCAACAGAAAGAAGCAAAGTCTGCTTATCAACCTATATTTGATGACCCCAACTTGGGACTGGTTAACGAATCCCAATCCATTTGGGGTTGTTATCTTCACGGTTTGTTCGATAATGGTCCCTGGCGACGAGCCTGGTTAAATCACCTGCGACAACAGCGAGGACTGTCATCTCTGCCAACTGGGGTTGCTAATTACCGCGAACAGCGAGAAGTGGTGTTGGATTCTATCGCTGATTTGGTAGAAGCACATTTGGATTTAACCCCAGTGTTACCAATCTAAGTGAAAGGTAAGATAAGAGAAAAATGAGTGTTCAGATTCGGTTTTTACCAGATGATATTACAATTGAAGCAGAACCGGGAGAGCCGATGCTACAGGTAGCCCAAAGAGCAGGTGTGTTTATTCCCACTGGCTGTTTGATGGGTTCTTGTCACGCTTGCGAAGTTGAGCTTGAGGATGGTACCCCAATTTGTGCTTGTATTACGGCAGTTCCAGTGGTGAAAAAGCAGCTAACGATTAATATCTATTCCGATCCGGTTTGGTAGGTAAATCATAATTCATAATTTTTTCGCTCAACGATATCAATTGTTCAGCACTCCCGGCCAGTTCTGATCGGCCTTGGCAATATTGCCAGGGATGTCTTTCTCCCAGGTTCTTTGGACACTTTTGTTAAAGTTAAGGTAGAGTTTGCCATTGACAATCTTCCAGGCATTGGGGTCAATAGGCGCTGTGTAACCTTGGCTGACAGCCCAGGCACAGAAGCCACCGTATTGAGGTGCGTACTTTTCAGGGTTGCTAGCAAATAAATCCCGATTTTCTGCACTGGCAAATTTCCAGGTAGCGTTCATCCATTGATAAGTGAATTGATCGCTTCCTTGGACAGGTTTGCTTTCCCGGAAATAAGCCACCGGATCTGTCCCTTTGATTGCTATATCATTCTCTGTGTAGACTCTCACTTGAGTTGATTTGGAGGCATTGCTATTGGCGGCATCGGTTTGAGTGGTAGTAACCTGGTTGGAATTAGTTGTATTAGTCTTGGTATCGGCACAGCCAGCTATCATTCCTAGGCTCAGGATTATTGCCCCAGCAACAACAGCGAGATTTTTAATTTTCATCATTTTTCCCTTTCTGGTGAATCAGGTCAATTATTATTTTACCTGGATGTAGTTACTGAGTGTTGAGCCTTTCAAGCCAAGCTTGACCTCTCCCCGCATTGAAATACGGGGATTCAAAGCGGAAGCGGAGCGGTGGGTTGAAACCACACCGCTCCGCGTTCTTTTTTGGTTTCCCAGACACGAAATCTGGTAGCGAGGGTCAAAACTCGCCTACAGACCTTGGCTAGATTTAAACCTAGCTGTATCTCTACTTTTTTAAGAATGTTTGCAGCACCATTTAAATCTGCGTTTATCAAGAATCCTTTAC
>JBFRWF010000393.1:0-16810 GCA_051439465.1 Xenococcaceae cyanobacterium
ATTCTGACCAAGGAATTAGATTGGCCATGATTACCCAACGATTGTCTGGGGATAATTTTCCCTCAAAGGGCAGCGAGAAGTTTTCCGGTGGCATTGGGGGTTGCTCAACTTGACGGTACATTTGTACCAGGGCAAACGCATCTAATTTTTTTTGACAAATTACCATTTGACTATTTCGGGGATTTACCAGACCCACGAATTGAGCGAACCAAATATTCATCTGAAAGATTCTCCTGTACTCAAACGGATTGTTATCACTCGGAATCAGGTCATGGTCAGTACAGTTACCAGTTACCAGTTACCAGTTACCAGTTACTAGTTACCAATTATCAGTAGCCTTGATGACAAACCTCAACCCCAGGGATAAATACTTAACTGGTAACTGGTCACTGTTCACTGGTAACTGAAGATGAGGATGATTCTCGAATCCGTAAAGATAATGCCCCAGAGAATTTAGCCATTATTAGACAAATAGCTCTTAATTTACTCAAACAAGAAAAGACTGTAAAAACTGGAATAAAAAATAAACGAAAAAGGTCAGGATGGGATAATGATTATCTCCTCAAAGTTTTAGTTGGTTAGTCTCTATTATACCAATAAAACTAGATAAATAAATCTTGATTTACATTTTCATCCCCAATTAGACTGGACGGTCTAGTTTTATGGCCTGACGGCCATGCTTATTAATTATTCAAAAGAATACTCAATAATGCATAACCATAACTAATACTATACCAGTTTAATCCGTTCCCGTCAAAATTTTGGGGTGTCAAAATTTTTGGGTCGGTCAAACGCTTCTCTTGCCTGGTTTCTAGCAATTAGATGCGTTTGCCCTGACATTGGAACAGACTGAACAAACTGATACTACTGGACAACTAGCCCAAATTAACCAGTCAGGGGCATTAGTCGCTCTAATGGAGGTTTT
Source organism: Xenococcaceae cyanobacterium (assembly GCA_051439465.1). Taxonomy (GTDB): domain Bacteria; phylum Cyanobacteriota; class Cyanobacteriia; order Cyanobacteriales; family JBFRWF01; genus JBFRWF01. The sequence continues at coordinate 926 of JBFRWF010000393.1, forward strand.
AACATCTCGGTTGGTTCCAGCCATTGTATCCAAGCTGACCCCACCTGCTCCACCCTTAGCCAACCTGGAGGCACTAGAGAAAGCCTATGAAAAAGGCTGGTTACTTTCCACCGGAGAACTAGCTCAGCTCCTCAGATTATCCCCCAAGACCATCCGAGGGTATGGAGATAGTTTTTCAGAAGCTGGCTTCATCTTTACTAGAGCAGGTACCAGAGCGCGACAAGAGACAGCCTGGAAAGTCTCAAAGGCTAAAAAGCACTAATTTATCTCTCAAAAATCTTGGCTCTGGAGCGATCGCTTGTCTTGTAGTAGTTGTTTGAGCATCTATTGTACGGTAACGCCAACTTTCATTTGCGTGCACCAGACCTCACATTATATTTTTGTGTTCTATTTAGCGAGCAACACTCTCTGTGAGAGCGGATAGTTTTTTGAGAAAAAAGAAAAACGTATTTTAAAATTTCTAAGAAGTCAGAAAAGAAAGGTGTTTTGTGCTATACACTTAAAACATGAAATATTTACCTCTAGCAGCTCGCGTTTGTCTTTGCCTAATTTTCCTGAAGGCTGGAATTAGCCATATTCTAGGTTTTGATAGTACCGTCGAGATGATGATCAACAATGGCTTCCCCATTGCCAATGTCTTATTACTTTTTACAGTTGTCTTTCAATTATTGGGAGGTCTTTCTTTACTGTTGGGCTATAAAGTTAAGATCGGCTCGATGCTCTTAATCTTGTTTCTAATTCCCGCCACGCTAGTATTTCACAATCCCATATCAGACATTGGTGAAATCAACAACTTTCTCAAAAATATCGGTTTAATTGGTGGATTGTTGATGGTTATATACAATGGTGCAGGGGCTTTAAGTATGGACTCGCTTCAAGAATCAAAAACACAAGAATTAGAGGAGCTTAACTAAACCAAACAGACTACTACTCTTAGTGGAGCTGATTTAAAAGGGGCTGATTTATCTCAGTTTATTGAGCGACTAAATCCGTTCAAAAAATTTCCCTATTTGAAATTTTTCCCTACTTACCAATTGATAGCAAAATTTAAACTTTTCCCAACCAGTGAGTTACTCAGTGAGCAACCAGTTTGAGCTACTTGGCGTGCTACTTGATGTGTTACCAAGAGAAGATTATGTCATTTGTAGATTTTCTGAGAGAACGAAATTTCGCACCACCTGGATTAATCGATGAATATGAATCTTCAACTAAAGAACAGAAAATTCAAACCCTAGAAGCTTTGTTAGAATTGCTCGGCAAGCCCAAACCCGGTGGACTGACTGTAGACCCCACAGTAGCATTGGCCCTTGCTTTCGAGCTTCAAGAATTAACCAAACAGCCCAATCCTATTGGCAATGAAGCAGACGGAATACTGACTAGTTTAGAAGCTTCTATAAAAAAAGATAATCTGGAAATTTATTATCCAGAAAAAGTCTTTAAAGAAGATGCGGAGTACTGCGTGGCTGTGTTGTTCGGTGAAGATGAAGAAGGTCAGTGGGATGTAGAAGGCTCATCAAGGAAATCTAGATTTAACGCTTTGGCTAAAGCGTATTACTTCAACTGCCGCTATTACCAGAAGGGCAAATAACCGCGACCACAATTGATAAGGTGAATCAGCAAGCAACCCAAGGTATTTTTGGGGCTAGTCTGAGGCGGGATACCAACCAGCGGGGATTATCTCGAAATTCCAGACATCTTTAAACACATACATTCGCTCGATAATTTCTGAGGGCGAGAGAATTCCTTTGTCCCCTTGCTTCCAATCTTTTCTCTCCAGTGTTCCCAGCACCAAATAGTCATTGCCAATCACTTGGGGGTTGACTTGTCTCAAGCCAACGGCCATCAAAGATTCAATTTCAGACTTTTTGGCAATAATCAGATCGCAGTTGGGACAATATTTGCACTGCTTATTGAGCAAGAAAAGCTGTTTGGGTTCAATGTGAATCACCAAAGGGATTTTCCTTACTTTGGTCTTGATTTCACATTTAGGGCATTTTGTAAAGGCACAATCTTGATAGGGATTTGGAAAGAAATAATGCCGTTCCTGACGCTTCTTTTGTTTAACCTTGCTTGTACTTTTTTGAGTCATCTTACCAGCCTGTCGGCCGACAGGTCTTCTCAATCAATCGATCGGTAGTAAACGAACGAAAACATACGCTAAGGCTGTAACCCTTAGTATAACTGGACTATAAAAATAGATTTTTTGAAGTATATAATATTGCTTATAAACTTCAGACAACGAAATAATAATAGTTTCAGCGATTATTAGATAATAAATTAGGGCTTAACGTACATTCTCGTTCCAATACTACTGATCGCCCTAAAAGCCCTCGAGCACATTCTTACCGATAACACGGCTGCTCTCTTGCTGCGCATGGGCAGTTTTCAGTGTTTCGGCACTGATCTTCCCGAGATTACTGGTCACGGTAGAAATCAGAGTGCCATCATCAATCAATTCCGACACCCGATTCAGCAATTCATGTTGTTTTTCGATGTCGTCCGTTTGATGCATCGAGCGTGCAAACATGAACTCCCAACTGAAGCTCAGGGCTTTGGGTTTGCCCGACATGATGTCGAGGGTCTCAGGATCATCGATCAGCGCCACATGACCGCGAGGTTTGATGAGCTCGATGATGGCTGGAAAATGCTTATCTGTCGCGTTAAGCGAGGCAACGTAGCTAGGCTCAAGCCCTAGATCCTTAACTTGATCTACAAGTGACTCACGGTGATTGATCACATGATCAGCGCCCATTTTCTGAACCCACTCTACGGTTTCCGGGCGAGAAGCAGTGGCGATCACGGTCAGCCCGGTAAGTTTCTTGGCAAGTTGAATAAGGATCGATCCCACTCCTCCTGCACCACCTATAATCAGCAGACTTTCGCCTTTACCTTCCCCCTCTTTGATTCCGAGGGACTCGAACAGGAGCTCCCAAGCGGTAATAGAGGTCAGTGGAAAACCCGCTGCTTCGGCAAAACCAAGAGATTTAGGCTTTTTCCCAACAATCCGCTCGTCAACAGCATGGAGCTCGGAGTTAGTGCCCGGCCGGGTAATATCACCCGCGTAAAATACTTCATCGCCAACTTTAAATTTGCTGACATCACTACCAACTTGCCGAACAACGCCTGCGGCATCATAGCCAATGATCTTGGTGCCCTTGTCTGGTGCCGTATTGGCGTGTACTTTCACATCCACAGGATTGACCGAAATACCCCGAACCTCGACCAACAGGTCGTGTGGGTTTAATTCCGGTGTCTCCGCTTCAAATTCGAGCAGCGCGTCTGGCGCGGTGATTGACCCAGCCTGATTGTATCCTATTGCTTTCATATTTGTGTCTCCTTTTAATTTGTGTCCGACAAGCTCTGATCGAAGGGGCCTGATTTGGGTTCCCCCATTTTTCATGATTTTGCTGACTTCATGATGTATGATATCGCCTTTGTATAGCAATGGAGAAATTTTGGTCGGTGAGGCAGTTTTGAGCTCTGAAAATATTGAAAATAAAAGATCCTCGGATTAAAAGGGGATTATATCTGAAGAATTATCATCGCGTTTAAGTTCGCATTTGGAATTATCGGGAGGAACTGCGAGTTTTTTAAATGAATTAATTTTGCAGGGGAAGCTCATCTTAATCAGGCTTGACAAAAGCAATTGAGAACACTCATCATATAATCATTATTCATAGTAGCTCGTTTACGTTTTTGACGCCAACTGCGTTCTAAAGTTGATTCTTGATTTAAAGCATTGAGTGCCATCCGTCGAAGAAAAGCAAAATTACGAGGACTATTAGAGGAGCGAATCCGAGATTTAGCTTCATGATTTTTGTCAGTCAATCAGGCTATGAAAACAGTCATTAATAATCCCTAATTAGGCTTTCTGTTGCAGTGAAAGCAGTAATTACATAATTCAAAATAGAGAAACAATTGATGTATTCTTTAACGCGTGGCTTTCTTTTGAGCTTCTTGGGTTTTGCCATTTATGTTGGTAGTCTCACCCCAGCAACAGCTCAAATTCGAGAATTTTTGAGTGCCGAAGAATCAGATCCCAAGGAGTTGGGGTTGATGGAAGGTTTCCCACCACCGCCTGGTAAGCTAATAATGCAGCCCGAATCGGATTACTTTAGCTTTCCAAAGTTACGCTGGACCGTGTGCCATATTCGTGAGCTGATGCCTACCGAGCAGGTGAGTCGCGGGATTGGTTCACCAATCCCATTAGAGTACGCCATCGATGATGGCATCGACTCTTTGAGGTTTACACCGCTGGGTGGCACGGAACCCATGACGTGGGCGGAGTCACTTTCATCGAATTATACAGACGGCATCCTTATTTTACACAAGGGTAGAGTTGTCTATGAAAAATACTTTGGTTGTCTTGATGAGGCGAGCAAGCACGCTGCGATGTCGATGACCAAATCATTAACTGGGCTTTTGGCTGAGACACTCGTGGCAGAAGGTCTACTTGACGACACTGCAAAGGTCTCTTCTATAGTGCCCGAACTCGAAAATAGTGCCTTTGGCAGTGCGACTGTACGCCAAGTAATGGACATGACCACAGCACTTGACTACAGCGAGGACTACTCTGACCCGAAGGCTGATATTTGGATATATTCAGCCGCCGCAAATCCATTACCAAAACCTAAAGACTACACAGGGCCGAACGGCTATTTCGAGTACCTCCAGACAGTACAGAAGGATGGAACTCACGGCGAGTCTTTTGGCTACAAAACCATTAACACTGATGCACTGGGATGGATTATCTCACGGGTTACAGGTAAGGAGGTTACAGAATTGTTGTCTGAACGGATCTGGAGCAAGATGGGTGCGGAACAAGATGCCTATATGACCGTAGATGGCAAGGGGACTCCCTTTGCGGGAGGCGGACTCAGTGCAGGGCTGCGTGATCTAGGTCGAATTGGTCTACTGATGTTAAATGACGGTGTTATTAATGGTGAACGACTTTTCCCCCAAAAGGTCGTGGAGAATATCCGAACTGGTGGAGATAGAAGTGCTTTCGCCAAAGCAGGTTACACAACTCTGAAGGGAGGCAGTTATCGCAGCATGTGGTGGGTTTTCCATAATAAGCACGGTGCCTTCGCCGCACGTGGTGTGCATGGACAGACCATTTATGTTGATCCCTCCGCAGAGATGGTCATTGTACGCTTCGCGTCTTTTCCTGAGGCCAAAAATGCTAAGATTGATCCAACTTCTCTGCCAGCCTACCAAGCTGTAGCGGAGTACCTGATCAATAAATGATCATGGTTCGATTAACCAATGTCCAAAAATGTAACGAGAACCTATTCAGAGGAGACAAAAATTAGCGCTGCACGTATAATTCTAATTGTTAGTTATCTTTTAAGGCAACTACTAAAAAACTGTAATTTATATTCATCAAGGGTTTTAGTCTTATTATTTTGAAGTGCGATCGCCTGTAATTGTTCTTTAAATTAGATTATTGAACCTTAATTATATGCAATAATTTTGGAGAGATATGTTAGAGCTTTTAGATAAATTATACGTTGAGTTGGCTCTTTTTTAACTAACAATAAAAGTTATACGCAAAGATAAGCTTAAAACTAGAGGACTTGACTGGAAGCTTGAGAGACTAAATCGTAGCCAAATGTTTGTGGTCGCCGCCCTTCTCTTGCTGCCCGTGATTGTTCTACTGTGGTTGGGGCTAAAACCTCAACCCGAAACTAATCAACAAAAATTTTGATAACCAACATTTTGATTTTGAAAAAAAATTATGGATTTGACTGTATTAGATGCCTTTAAGCTAGAAGCTCAAGTCGCCATTGTCACTGGAGCCGGAGCTGGTATTGGGCGAGGCATTGCCGAAGTTTTTGCCCAGGCTGGAGCCGCTGTTGTTGTCAGCGACTTGAAGGAAGAAACCGCCACGACGGTAGCCGAGGGAATCAAGGCTAAGGGAGGTAAAGCCCTTGCTGTTGCCTGTGATGTCACCAATGATCAAGCCCTCGAAAACCTGGTCAAGACCACCCTCGATGCCTTCGGCAAAATTACCCTGCTGGTAAACAACGCCGGAGGAGGTGGTCCCAAGCCCTTCGACATGGAAATGGACAGCTTCATTTGGGCTTATAAGCTCAATGTATTTTCCGTGTTTCATCTCTGTCAACTATGTGTTCCCCACATGGAAGCCGCAGGGGGTGGTGCTATTTTGAATATTTCTTCTATGTCAGCAGAGAACAAGAATAAAAAAATGGCTTCCTATGGTTCATCAAAAGCCGCCGTCAGCCACTTAACCCGCAATATTGCCTTTGATTTGGGTGATAAAAAGATTCGTGTCAATGCGATCGCCCCTGGTGCTATCAAAACTGATGCCCTGGCTACGGTGCTAACTCCCGACATCGAAAAAGCTATGTTAAAGCATACCCCTCTATATCGCCTTGGCGAACCCAGTGACATTGCCTATGCCGCTTTGTACCTCTGTTCTCCCGCCGCTAGTTGGGTAAGCGGACAGGTGTTGACCATTAGTGGTGGTGGTGTTCAAGAACTCGATTAACTCATTCAAATTCAAACAAGGGTTTTTTTGCCCAACCCCTCGAAAAGGTGGAATGCTGATAGATAACCGATAAAATATCCGATAGTTTCCGAGCCTAGGTTATAATCGGATAAGTAACGTATAAAAGAATCAGATAAGATGGCTAGAGAATCAGAAAAGATAACCCGCGTAGATGTAAGGATACCTAATGAGATTTATCGCCAGATAGAGGCGATCGCCAAAAAGACTAATCAGCCTTTACACCATAGAAGCGGTAAACCAGTGATGTAGCCTATTACTAGAAATCGAAGGAAAAAGGTTCTAAAACCTGCTATAAATTAAGAATGGAGCAATCGTATATTTCCACTCGAAGATATAATGTATGGAACAGCGATTAACTCAAGCACAGCTCGAACAGGTTGTGGCGGAAGTACAGCAATTGTCTCAGCGACAGCAAGCTGAATTGGACGCAGAGCAGGTTAGGGACATTCTGCGAGAATTGAATTTGCCACCAGAATTTCTAGAAGAAGCAATGTTACAGTTGCGCCGACGCGAAGCGTTAGCGGCGCAGCAACGACGCAATCGCTGGCTCTTAGGTAGTGTAGTCGGCTCGCTCGCCTTACTCGTGCTTGGGGTTACCCTCTTTTCCCAGAATCAACAACAGACCCTTGCCCTTGTCACGGCGCAACGCGCTCGCCTTACCCGTGCACAGGATGATGGCGGCAACCTCAGCACGGTGTCTCGACAAGCCAACGGGGAGGTGTTCTACAGGGTTACGTTGTCTAATGCACCTGTGGGGCAAAAGCTCTCCCTGTCCTGTAACTGGATCGATCCCAGCAGACAGATTGTTCATCAAAATCGCTACCAGACTAAGGAGATCACTACACCCGTCTGGAATACGTTTTGCCGTCATACCATTGGCTCGGCTGCCCCCACAGGAACGTGGACAGTCCAAGCCTTTCTGGGCGATCGCCTACTTAGTGACACCACCTTTGAGGTGAAATAGGCGGTATGGATAGGAGTGTTGCGGTTGGTGTGGCCACCTGCATGCAGCAATGTGTCGGGTATTGGGGCTGTGGCAATTCGGGCTCCTTAGGGACTGCACTAAAGATGCTCCTCGCTCGGGAAGGGAAAACAAACTGGCATCTAACCTCTCAACCTGCTGCCGATGCTCCACTGGTAGCACTCTCGGCATCAGGCTTACCGTCTCATCCGCCGACTGATACCACGTCTCCCGATGCTTGGGTGCGAATTGAAGAAAAGTGTTTGACTTTGGGACGGCAAGCCTTTGGACGAGTGCCGCTCTACTGGATGCAACTTGAACAGGCGATCTGGTTTGCCTCGCGGTTACAACTACTATTGCCGCTGGTGGCATCTCCAACCGTCAGTCTAACTGCAATGTATGGGTATAGCTGCTTTTCCTACGTGCCCACTCCGTTTACGCCAGTTGAGAAGGTTATGGCGGTGCCAGCAGGCACGGAGCAAACCTGGAGAGTCGATGATTCGGGAAACCTTTTGTCTCCTCACTCGCACTGCTGCCTGGACTGGCGGGAGTCCCCCCACCCGCTCCGCAATGAGCAAGTGGCGATCGCCCAGTTACAAACCCTCCTGAAAGCGGCTGTTGAACGGCAAATCGCCGATCTGCACGACGAAACAGTAGGTGTGCTCTTGTCCGGTGGTTTAGATTCCTCGATTGTGGCGGCGTTGCTGGTACAGGCGGGAGTGAAGGTGCGTGCCTACACCCTTGCGCTGGGGGACAGTGGGATTTCCGAATCCCCTTACGCTGAGCAGGTTGCCCAATGGCTCAACATTCCTCTGCTCAAAGTTGATGCCACCCCCCAACAGATTCAGCCCGCCTTAATCCCAACGATTCGAGCCTTGGATCTGCCCTTTGGCGATGGAGTCACAGTTCCCTTGTTTTTACTCCATCAAGCAGCCAGCCAGGACACCCGCATTATCTTTAACGGCGAAGGGGGCGATCAGTTGTTTGCGGGTTGGACGAATAAACCCTTGATTGCAGCAAGCCTCTATCAAGGCGAGCATCCATTTCTCAATGAATCGTTTGAAGATCACTATCTCCGCACGTTTCATCGGCTCTGGGGGTACGAAGCGCAAGTGTTTCAGCCCGCCGTTTACGCTGAAATTCAGCACCTTCAACCGCAAAACTGGCTGCACCCCGCACTAGAGTCTACCTCAACGCGATCGCTTCTGCATCGATTGCGCCGCGCATCCCTAATGCTGAAAGGGGCGCAAAACATCCATCCACGGGCAACGAACCTTGCCTTTGCCCACGGCTTGCAGGTGCGATCGCCCTTCTGCGATCTGCCCCTCGCCCAATGGACGTTCCAACTATCGGGTGAACTGTTTCTGCAAGGAGCCTGCGAGAAATACATCCTCAAACGGGCGACAGCCCCCTGGTTACCACCGGAGATTGTGTGGCGACAGAAGCGGGGGATGGGCGTTCCCTTAACCTCATGGTGTTTGAAGGAGTGGTGGCGCTCCCTCGGCATTTGGTTGAATCCCGGTATTCTACAGGCAGAGGGGCGATGGCAGTCCGATTTAGCTGCCCGGATTGCTCTGGGCAACCTGGGCGGCATGATTCAGGGACGGCGGATTGGTGAAATCCTCTGGTTGCTGATTGTCTGGCAATTGTGGCGCTCGCATGTTTTAGGTGAACCCATTGAGAACCGCTCCTGGAATCACCCCTTTTGGCTGCCCTATCAATTTTGGAGGTATAGCAAACGATGGCTCTAAAACTTAACTCCTGGACGCAGACTAATAATGGTAACAAGGAAAAGCACCTCCCTCAGTGCCACCTTTCCCCAGCCCTCGCTCAGGAACTCCTCAGCACCTATGGTTCGCCCCTGTACTTGTATGATGGCGATCGCCTGAGACAAACCATTGGGCACATCACCCAGGCAATTCCCTATCCCCACACCCAGTTTTGCTTTGCCAGCGTGACGAACGGCAATATCTCACTGCTGCGGATTTTTCGAGATGCCTACTGGGGACTTCATGCCAATACACCCGGAGATATTTACCTGGGATTGCAGGCCGGGTTTCATCCCCAACACGTGGCCTACAGTGGCAGCAATCTGAACCGTGAAGAAATGGCGCAGATATTGTCGTGGGGAGTGTCTATGTTGAACCTGGATAGCTTGGCACAGTTGCAATTGTGCTGCGATGTCTATCAATCTCTGCCTACGACATCCAAACCTCCATCCCTACGTTTAGGGCTGCGGTTAAACGAGCCAACCCTGACTGGAGATAGCCGGATTGGAGTTCGTCCCCAGGAGTTTCCCGACGCGATCGCCCTCACCCAATCAGCAGGCCTCAATCTGAGCGGGCTGCATTTCTATCGCGGTACGGGAACCAACGCCACTCAAGCCTTTACTCAAGTCATCGACACTGTTGTTTCTATTGCGCAACAGTTACCCAATTGGAAGTATCTGGATTTTGGCGGTGGCTTTGGCTATCCCTATCGCCATCAGGGTGTTGCCTTTGATTGGAACGAGTTTGGTCAGGCGTTGGCGGAGCGGCTGCACCAACTGGAGCGAGCGATTGAGCTAGTGATTGAACCGGGACGGGCGGCGATCGCTGGCTGTGCGACGCTACTGGCTACCGTTGTCTCAGTAAAATGGCAGGATGACAAACAGCTTGTGGGAGTCGATACCACCGTTGCCAATCTCTCCGTTCCTTCCGTTCACGGCGGCTACCGCGAAATTGTGGCTCTGGCTCCTTCCCTCTCCGATTCCCTTTACCCCACTGATGTCTGTGGTAACACTACCTACTCTCGCGACTATCTGGGGCGCAATTGTCAACTGCCGAAACTAGGAATTGGAGATGTTCTGGCGATTTTAGATGTGGGAGCCTACGGTTACGCTATGTCTTCTCACTTTTTACATCGTCCCCGTCCAGCAGAAGTGTTGTGGGAGCAAAACCACCATCGGTTGATTCGCCATCGTGAAGGTTATCAGGTATTGCTGGCAAATCAGGTGTTTGAGTTGAAAGAGACGAGCGAATCTCATCCAGTTTAATTAGAGGTTTAATTTCAGAAACTTATGAAATGTATTCAATGTGGCACAGATAACAACCTCCGCGATCGCACCGCCAACCTGGGGCGATGTAAAAACTGTTATCATCCCTTTGCTTTTGAACCAACTAGCATGGGGAAATTAAAGTTTACCGATCCGTTTTTTGCCAAGGCTCTTAACGACATTTCGGCCAATAACACCCTCTTTTTTACCCCCAAACAATTTTTATATCTTCTCGATCAGCGCCTGAAGCGAAAGAAGTTGAGTTTGGTAGTGATAATTTTTTTATATCTTTATTTCAATATTTGGGCAACGCTTTTTATTGACGTTATTTGCGGTCTTTTCCCTCTCGTGTCAGCATTATATAATCTTGGTTGGATCTTCTATTTATTCGACCTCAGTAATTCCCCCCAATCGAGTTACCAGACTCGTAAATGTAGTGCAACTGCACTCATCTTACATGGAACTTTAATTTTTGTGATTGGAGGATTGATTAGTCTTGCTTTTAGCTCTGCAATCAGTTTTTTCTTAGCGATTCTACTTGGCTTGTCAGCCGTAGGATTGGGCATTGTGCACAAGCGCAAAGCTGCTGAAATTCCCAACTCTTTTTTGATTAGTGCTGCACAAATGGGAGGCTGGCTGGATCAATGGAGACGGGCAAATGGTGAAGTTACTCAAATGCTCTCAGCATCACCAACAACAGCACAATTAGCTGTTGAGAGCAGTACCCCTCCTCCTGATGTGACGGCTTACAGTTTCGATCGCCTGGTGGTTTGCGACAGCGAGGAAATCGCCCAGATGTTGATTGCCAATAACTTCCACTTTGAAAATAACTGTGCGATCCTAAGTATTTCAGGCTATCCTCAGAGTATTTTTGAGACCATAATGACCATGCTCCGTCGCAATCCCGAACTGCGGGTGTTTGCACTTCATGATTGCTCTCCGGCGGGGATGGAAGTTGTGCATCAACTGCGTACCGATCGAGCTTGGTTTGCAGCAAGTGATGTTGTGATTGTTGATATTGGACTGTTACCCCGTCAAATTATGGCAGCGGGAAAAAATATGTTTGTTTTAAATTCCCATAGATCGGCACAAGCTGCTCAAGATTTAGCACCTGAAATTCGACAAACCTTATCCCATGAGGAATTGCAGTGGTTGGATGCGGGCAATCTTGTCGAGTTGGAATCCTTTACCCCTCAAACATTAATTCGGATTCTCCAGCGCAGTATTGCTAGTGGTCTGGAGATAGATGAAATTGCCACTGGTCTGGAGATAAATGAAGCAGATAGCGGCTTGTTGCTCATGGGAGGGGGGGCATACGGTTACATCTATGCTTTAGATAGTTTTGGTTGATCGATCATTTCCCGTTTACCTGTAACCAAATTTCTAAACTAACTAGCAACCACAACTTTACCCCGTACCTTCCCCAGGTATCACCACGGTAGTCTAACCAATTGCGGATTAACGATTGATTGAGATAAGGGGCGATCACTGCTTGACGATTCAACAATAATGCCTTTGCCTCTCGTTGCCAGTATTTCTGAAATCCTAATTGCACCGGCACCATCATGCCGCTCTTGGGACGGAAGAGGATTCGCTCTGGCAGCAAGTCAGCCACTGCTTGTTTCAACACGGCTTTCTCTTGCACCCCCGACAATTTGTACTCCGGTGGAATCTGCATACTCAGCTCGACAATACGCTGGTCAAATAGGGGCGATCGCCCCTGCACCCCCACCGCTCCCGTCAGATTATTGACCTTAGTTAAAATCTGATCCGCTCCTTTAAACTTGATATTCAACGCCATCAAGCGATTCAAATAACTGGCAGTCGAGTCCAAGTCTTCAGCAAAGACGTAGGGTTGATGGCGCACCGCTTTCCAGATGTCTGGCTTCAGCAGTTGGGGAAGATCGGATGTACATTTTTGAAATGCCAGCAGATATGCCTGGAGTGGATCTTGCTGAGTAACCACGCCATACAACTGGTTGAGCAACATGGGTTGATTTTTGGGCCCACCAAAGCACGGATCGCCCCCTTCACCATTCAGCACCACCCCGACTGATTCTTGCGCCAGATGCCCAATCAATAAATTCGGTACAGTCAACGGATCGCCAATGGGATCGTCCAACCACCCCATTGTTTCCGGCAGTCGTTCCCACATCTGACGGAACGTGATTTCCAGAGTGTGATGTTTTGTGCCACAGTGTTTGGCTACCAAACTGGAAAACTCTAATTCGTTAGGGCAGTTTTTCCCAAAGTGAATCGAATAAGTATGAACTGGTGCGGAATGAAACTTAGATGCCAGAGCAGTAACACTACTCGAATCCAAACCACCCGACAAAAATACTCCCACGGGTTCCTCAGCAGGCAGATACTCCTGAACCACTTGGTCGAGTAAACTTCGCAATTGCTGAGCGTACTGCTCTAGAGAAGGTTCACATCTTTTTTCTGAACAATCGCCTGTTCCCACATCCTCTGGCAATTGCCAATACATCCTGACTTTTTCCTCTGGAAAAGATACTACAGTTCCCGGTCGCAGTTCTCGCACATGTTGCCACAGCGTCCGCGCTCCAGGGACAAACGCGCAGCAAAGATAGTCTCGCAGTGCCACCACATCCAACTCTGTCGAATGGTAGGTCCTCAGCGAGCGCAAATTGGGCGCAACCCAACGGGTCGTTCCAATGGTGGTGTAATATAGGTTACGCGCCCCCGTGCGATCGCGTCCTAACCATAATGTTTGTCGCTCTCGATCCCAAACAGCTAACCCAAACACCCCCACCAATTTGGTGAATGTTTCCACCCCCCAATGCTCCCATGCCATTGCAATTAGTTGCAGATCTGATAACAGCAACGAATGATTATAGTTCGGTAACTGTGCTAATTGTTGGCGATTGCTAAGCCATACTTCTCCCACAATCACAAACCGCTGAGAAGGACTCAGTACTAGTGGCGAAACTGAATTAGGTGACTGAGAGCGAAAAATAGCGATTTGCTCATCCTGCCACATAGCTCCAGTGAGTGTAGCAACCCTCCCCCAAGCTAAGTGCCAGGTTTGTGGGATAGTTAGTTGGGAGCGATTATCAATTAACCTGGTTGACTGAAAAAATTCAACAAGCATAGTCCAACTTTGAGTCTTTCTCGAACAACTTGTAGTCGCTTTGTTGTGAGGCGCTATACATAACAGAAGCCGACTCAAGGGGAGATTTCCTGCGATTAATATTGGGGAAATTACTCTGGGTTCAGACCATAATGAGCTACAACAGTTAAAACTACAATCTTTGTTTCAATCTCCTGAGAAATTCTCAGGGTATTGTCTTCATGAATGCCTGTCACTCTGCTCGTGAGCAAACTCATCCCTCTATTCCCTATAATTATCGCATCGGTTTTATTGATCTTTTTTTAAAAAAAGGGGCGCGGGGTGTGATTGGTACACTGGGCAAGGTAGGACTCAGATCTTGCACCATTACCAAAAAGTTCAGAAAACCCGATTTTGAGGGGCCCAAACCCTATTGAATTCGTTGCCATTTGGCTCAAAATCGGGTTTTCAACATCAGGTGCAAGATCTGAGTAGGAGATAGGTATGCAGGTAGATTTGCCCGGGATCTGATTCAGAAGTCCTTGGAGTCACCTAACCTCTCTGTAGCAGCAATACTGCGAAAACTGCGGTTCAGTGTGGTTGAAAATTTACCTGCTGAGCCAACCATTCAAGACCTGCTACACTTCATTTATACATTCATGTATGTCTACTACGGCAACCCAATGACGATACTTCGGCTCATCCCATCAGGAGGATAAGGGAATGATGCCAGATCCGGATTCAGTGTCAGTAATCCAAATTTTGTGTAGGGGCGTACGCGTAGGCGGAGCCTTCTCGTAGAGTAGCGTTCTCGTAGGCGTAGGCGAAGCCTTCTCGTAGCCCGTAGGGCTTCTCGTAGGCGAAGCCTTCTCGAAGAGTAGAGTAGAGTAGCCTTCTCGAAGAGTAGAGTAGAGTAGAGTAGCATTTGGGGGATAACTGAACGCTGAGACCCAGGTTTTTCTGTCCAAATGCTTCGCCCTGTGACGATTATTTATGACTGTTTAACCGGACTTGATATGACGACTCCATTACCAACCAAAACACTTTATGAGCAGGATTATTGCCTGTGGATAGAGGAAACCGTAAAAATCCTGCGGGAGGGAAGGCTATCCGAGCTAGATATCCCTAACCTAATTGAAGAAATGGAAGACATGGGTAAGAGTCAAAAACAGGCTTTTAGGAGTAATCTGCGGGTTCTCTTGATGCACCTGCTTAAATGGAAGTATCAAAAGGTTAGACGCTCTAACAGTTGGTGCTATACTATTGTTGAACATAGGAAGCGGCTCAAGGAAGCTCTTAAAGATAGCCCTAGCCTCAAACCTTATTTGGCTGAGGTCTTTGATGAGTGCTACCGGGATGCTAGAGACTTAGCTTCAGCAGAAACAGCCTTACCTCTGGATACTTTTCCCATTGAAACCCCTTTCTCTCTAGAAGAAACTCTCAATTCCGATTATTTGCCAGATTGACATATAGCGATCGCATTCTTGTTGGCGCTGCCGTAGGCACTCGCGTAGCGAGCCCGCACTCTTGTTCATGAATCAAATCCGATCGCTATATTAATATCCACGGGTTTGCGTTCCTTATTTACTCTGACAGATGTAGAGAGCGATCGCCCTTGATGAGTTGAGAGGTGCGATCGCCTTATCTGCGGCTGAGTCAGTCAAAATCATCGGGTTCAATCCCCGCCGCTCGTAACCGCTCAGCTAGTTGTGTGGCTCTTTGCTCGGCTCGTTCAGCACGTTGTTTTTCCTGCTCAGCACGTTGTTTTTCCTGCTCAGCACGTTGTTTTTCCTGCTCAGCACGTTGTTTTTCTTGCTCAGCACGTTGTTTTTCCTGCTCAGCACGTTGTTTTTCCTGCTCAGCATGTTGTTTTTCCTGCTCAGCGCGTTCAGCACCAATTAGCAACAAATTCCCCTGGTTATCCCACCAGCGCAGCCACGTTTGGGTTTGGTTTTGATAAGTTCCATGCCATAGCCCCAGTTCCACCTCTAGTGGGGGGATAGGATAATGACCCCGTTCGTTTGGTTCTAGCTTCTGATAGAAACCATCGATCAAGTGATAGACCTCTAACTTTTCGTTTTTGATTTCATAAATCCCGTAAAAAGGAATCCGCACAATCTGTTCATAGACCCAAAACTTGCCTGGTTTGACAGTCTCTCCCCCAGAGAAGGATAGGGGTGTTCGGTCCCGTTCTTTCTCTCCATCGCCACTGGCCAACTCCAAAGCGATCAGCGGTGCCATAAATTCCCGCCAGAGGACGTAGGAACTGCGAATCTCTCCATTCAGCT
>JBFRWF010000394.1:0-2698 GCA_051439465.1 Xenococcaceae cyanobacterium
CCTATCCTTTATAAGGAACTTCTGAAACCCTTTGAGGGTGGGGAGACTCCGGAGACGGGGAGATGGGGGGAGTATTAAGCAAGATTAATTGATTTGCTGAAAAATTGTATTTCACAATACAATTTACCTCCCTAAAAATCTGTTTACTGACTTATACATAACTTGTCTCTTTTGTCAAGTTTTATGTTAAGAAAGATGTTTATAAAGCATAGCTTGGCGGCGGGGGCACTGGTTATTTCCTTGATAGCAAAGAATTTTAATTTTTTATTGATTCCTTTTAATTTATATCTAGCTTGAGATTCATGTTCAAATCCTTCTTTGCTTAACAATCGGTGTCAGATGAGGATCGCAAGACGATGGTTTCTCGGGTTAAGCCTGTCAGCACTTTTGGCTGCTTGCAGTACTTCTGCCCTCAACAGTCAAGGGCCACAATCAGTAACTCTTATGGTATCAGTGGCCGCTAGCCTTCAAAATGCAATGAAAGCAATTGAGCCAGTATACAGTAACCGAACACCAAACGTCGCGATTACTTATAACTTTGGCTCTTCTGGTTCCTTGCAGCAGCAGATTGAACAGGGAGCGCCAGTGGATATTTTTATTTCGGCGGCACCGAAACAGATGAATGCTTTACAAGATAAAGACCTTTTGCTCGCCGATACGCGGAAAGACCTTCTGAAAAATCAGGTAGTCTTAGTCACGCCCAAAGATGGAACTGGTATCTGGGACTTCAAGGAATTAACTTCTAATCAAGTGAGCAAAGTCGCAATTGGAGACCCCGAAAGCGTTCCGGCTGGGCAGTATGCCAAGGAAGTTCTGACCTCTCTCAACTTGTATAATCTTCTCGAAGTGAAGTTGGTTTTCGCCAAGGATGTCCGCCAAGTCTTATCTTATGTAGAAACAGGTAATGTTGATGCAGGACTCGTCTATGCAACAGACGCTAAAATATCAGACCAAGTAAAGGTTATTGCTACTGCACTGGAAGAGTATCACTCCCCAATTATCTATCCGGTAGTGGTGTTGAAAGACAGTAAAAACCCTGACAAGGCTAAAGAGTTTGTTCAGTTTATATTAAGTGAGGATGCCAAAGCAGTGTTTGAAAAGTATGGTTTTAGGATGGTTGGTGATAATGAGAAAAGAATAAAACCTAGAGAATAAAAGTAGCAGACCGCAGGTGAGCAAATAGGTGACTCACCATCCTTAAATATAACCATTAGGCAACCCTCGAAATTATAGGGAACCAAAAGCTTGACCAATATTTGTTATAGTACGGAACAGCTTATACGGTTTATCGGGAAAAGTTTGAAACTCAAATCTTTGGTAAAACCTCACAGCTTCATTGTCGATCGCATCTACTACTACTGCAAAGCAACCAGTGGTTTTACTGACTACGAGACTTCGGTATAAAGCGTCCATAATCAACAACTTCCCCCAACCATATCCCTGGTAATCACTCGCTACCGCTAATCTCCCAATTAAGGTCACGCCTACTATCGGATATTTGGGCAATTTTTTAGCAAGACTTTGGGGTAGATGTTCGAGATTTATGCCACTCATGGATAGCGTATAGTAGCCAATTATTTTTTGGCGTTCTCGGTCAACAATAACATAGGGAATTGCGATATTTCTCTTCTTGTCTTGGATAGCCAAGGAATGCAAGTATCGATCCAGTTGTTCGTTCCCGCAGCTAAAAGCCGCCCTATCGTGATGTTTTTCGAGCGGTTCTATGCAAAAATCAACTGATTCGGGATTTAACACTAATCTTTTGACTACTTATTAATCATTTGCTTGTACCATTGGGCATCAGCATAAGCTGTCCCGCTAGGAGCGAGGGGATTTAACAAAGCATCCACAAAAGCTTGGCGATCACGCTGAGTTAATTCTATAATTTCATGCTCTTTAATGATTTGTGTAGCAGCCTCAGCCAGAACTGCCACCATGAATTCAGTCAGGTTCTGTCCGCGCAAAAAGGCAGCCCTTTCCATCAGTTGTTTTTGCTCTTCCGTTACACGAGCCTCCAACCGAACATTTTTCCGGATTTTAGTGGCTTTGGTTGAGTCTTTGCTTAGTTTCGTACCCATGACCTAGATGTTAAGTGCTTTAAAAATATTCTGACATATAGTACGCGCTACCGCCGTACATTTTTTCAATCTAGGGTAGAGGGTTCCTGAGCCAATAAAATATTATAGTAAAGCATAATATTCTATCTACGCACGCCCAGAAAGCGCGGCAACCCGAACCCTAGTTGGTTGCTAACACTACGGGTCAGAGGAAGCACTCCATGACCGAGAGCAATATCAACTATCTCCTTAATAATTAAAGCTAAAATCTGAGTTGCTTGTTTACTGCTCTTGCGATCTAGATTGTACTTAATACTACCTGAGCTAATCGGATTCCCATGTTCATTAGCGATGGCCCACCCTATTTCATCTGGATTGATATCTATTCCCATCATCCCAGAGGTTTGCTTTGTCTTTAGCTTTGCCGGTTCTAGCTCTATAGTTGTATGAAGATACCAATTGTTGCCTTTGCATATTAGTCGATGAGTTAACGCTTTCTTCTCTTTTAGGGCCGCTGACAGGTCTGTTTGCCCATAAGGGAATGATACGTTTTTTGTCTCAACAAAGTCTCCAAATTCATCCCGTAGTGCTGGGGGCACTGATATGCGTAATCTTCCTGATTCAAACCATTGCACAGAACG
>JBFRWF010000395.1:0-46023 GCA_051439465.1 Xenococcaceae cyanobacterium
GTGTTTACCGATTGCAGTATCCGAGAATGGTTTGACGAACAATTACAGCTTTGGGTTGACAGAGATATCAACGCAGCGGTCAATACAAAGCGAGTAGGGCTGGGCGTGTTCCCTACTATAAAACGCCATAGAGGGAAAACTGTAGTTACTTTTTCAATTACTAACAGTACCTCGAAGGAAGTTCTGGCCATCCTCTCGGGGTGCCAGAAGCCCACACTTACTCGAAGCGAGAAGTGTGGGAGCGTCACCTATCGAATTGAGCAGTGCTGCGACGCTGATGTCCTTTGAGTTTTGCACTGAGTTCCCACTTAATACGATTGAGAATTGAAGTTTCATCTAACGAGTGGAGAATCCGCGTCACCACAGATTTTGGTCCATCGGGTCCCCAAGATGCCCCATTAGCCAGATAAGTCTTAGTCACTTGTCCAATGGCATAAGAAGAGACACCAGCTACCCCCGCCTGAGTTATGGCGACAGATAAATAAGGCACTAAAGATGCCCCACCTGTGGCTGGTGCAGAAAGACCTAAAAGACCTTTCAGAGAACTTAAACCCAAGGATGCCAAGAGTTCACTGGCACTGATGCCACCCATACTAATAGCAATCTTTTGTAATAAGCCTAGAGCGGCTTGCTGGGTCATAGGAATACCATAGAGCCGAGATAAAGCCAGAATCATGACTACATCTATCACCGCTCCTGTAAAGAGGTCGATGACAGTGACGGGGTTAAGGGCGATCGCCACTGCCTTTGTCATCACCGCTTTCCAAATCAACTGGTTAGCAGCTTCCTCCCGAATCGCCATTTTCCGCTGCACCAACTGTTCATTAACCTCATCAGCATAAAGCATGGTATTCAGGGCAACCAGAGATTTACCCTCTCGGTGCAAAATCTCTAGAATTTTCAGCTTTAGTTCCTGCACCTGAGGTTTTCCCCGACGACGCTGCATCTTAATGGTGCCATCCTCGCGCCGGATAGCTTGCGCCACCAATGGTGAGGCTGCAACCATAACAATTTCATCCGGTGAGAGCAACTGCCGCACTCGCTCATCTCTAATTTTGCGGTAAATCGCTAATCGATCCGCTTCGGGATACTGGTCAATTTTGTTAAATACCAGCAACATCGGCTTCCCGACTTCCCGTAACTGGGATAATCCATCATATTCAACTTTTGTCAAGTCCCCAGCAATGATGAATAAAATCAGGTCTACCTGTTTGGCAATCTGACAGGCCAAAGCTTCGCGAGTTTCCCCGTCTACTTCGTCAATACCAGGAGTATCGATGAGCTGAATCTGGGAATTGCCCCCCCCTGGTAAAGCAATTCGCTGCACATCTCGATCGCTATCTTTGATGGTTTCCTGAGTTAGTTGCCAGTTGGCACTTCCTACTGTGCGGGTGACACCGTGGAGGGGTCCTGCTTTAAACACTTCTTGACCTAGAAGAGCATTGAGAACAGAAGATTTCCCCCGTCCCACCATGCCAAAGGCGGCTATCTGCACGACGGATTGTTGTAATTTTTCCAGCATGGCTGTTAAGTGGTCAATATCTGACTCTAAACCCGCTTGTTCTTGGGGTGTTAGGTCAAGATTGTCCACCAAATCCCGCAGGGAGTCTTGCGCTTGTTTATAGTTTAGTTCCTCCTGAATTTCTTCAAAGCCGAGAATCGCATTGTCTAATTCTTCTGGATTCCAACCCTCAGAATTTAGGGAGTCAAGAGATAAGTCAGACAAAGGACACCTCCTCTAAGTAGACAAATAAGTAGATGGACATAAATAAACTGAACATGGCTCGAGTCATTGCGAGGGGGTGCTTGAAGCTTAAAACTCTCTGTGAACCGCAGACTGCCCCTCGAAGCAATCTCAATACCACTTCGTAGCGGGACCTTTAATTTTGTCCACCTATTTACTGACAAGCCACCAGTCCACAGTCTTCTCGATCCTATCTACTGCTGGTCTTTCTTGGTATATTTGGTCAACTGATTTGCTATGTTAATTGCTTGGAGCAGTTAATAATTAAAGCAATTGTGAGTTCTAAGTATCTGCCAGAAACCATTGCTTACGTCCGCATTACCCAGCAGTCTTGGCAACTGGGCAAAATTGAAGGCGAAGTGAGAGCAGCAGCTTATGAGTGGCAGTTTCAGTGGCGCTTCCGACAGGGGCAGTTGTCAGTGCAACCGTCTTTGGGCCGCGCTTTGATTCAGGAACCTCTGGGTCGTTTTTTAGAGCGCTGTGATTATCAGCTAGAACCCGGCGGGGATTATGAGTTTACTGTGCGGGCAGAACTTTAGGTTGTGTCTGCAAATTACAACGGAATTTTCGGGCTCTTCTGTACTCTGTTATGCTCGCATCCAAAACGAAATCTCTCTAAGCCTAACTGGGCAAGACTTTGAGTCTTAAAAATCTGTTAGTTTCTCGAAATCCTTGCCCAGTCAGGGATATGCTATAAGTGTGGGGGCGATCTCCCTTGAAGGAAGATTGGAAGCAGCACAGGATAAGTGAGTCGATTTTGGCATGATTGATCATGACCGCTTGTTTAAGGAACTGATCTCTACCTTTTTCTTAGAGTTTTTGGAGCTATTTTTCCCAGAAGTAATTGCCTATCTGGAACTGGATTCAATCACGACAATTGACAAGGAAATCTTTACCGATGTCACTGCCGGTGAGCAATATGAAGCAGATTTATTGGTGAAGGCTAAATTCAGAGGTCAAGAATCATATTTTCTCATTCACATCGAAAACCAGTCTTACTCGGAAACAGATTTTAGTCGGCGGATGTTCCGCTATTTTGCACGGTTGTATGAAAAGTTTGCCCTGCCTGTATATCCAATTGCGCTCTTTTCCTATGATGCCCCTCGCCGTCGGGAGCCCGACTTTCATCGCGTGGAATTTCCCGATCAGGTGGTTTTGTTATTTAACTATAGAGTCATTCAACTGAATCGCCTGAATTGGGGGGATTTTCTGCGACAAAAGAATCCGGTAGCCAGTGCGCTGATGGCGAAGATGAATATAGCCGCTAAAGATCGCCCGAAGGTAAAGGCGGAGTGTCTGCGTTTACTGGCAACTTTACGCCTTGATCCTGCAAGAATGCAGTTAATTTCTGGGTTTATTGATACTTATCTATCCTTGAATGCGGAGGAGGAGGAAGAGTTTAGGTCTCAAATTGGTAGGATTGAACCAAGTGAGCAGGAGGCTGTTATGCAAATCGTCACAAGCTGGATGGAGCAAGGCATAAAACAAGGACGACAAGAAGGACGACAAGAAGGAATGCAGTCAGAGGCGCTGTCACTGATTATGCGCCTACTACCACGGCGAATTGGTCAGGTTGAGCCTGAGTTGCAGGAGCGCATTCGTCAGTTATCTATTGCTCAGTTAGAGGGTTTGGCTGAGGCATTGTTGGATTTCTCCCAACCAGAGGATTTGCTGACTTGGTTGGATAGTCAATCGAGGTAGAAAATGGGCGAGATTTGACATGATTGATCATGACCCCTTGTTTAAGGAGCTGATCTCTACCTTTTTCTTAGAGTTTGAGGAAGAGTTCAGGTCCCAAATTCAGTAGATCGAAAAGTTTCTCAGAACAGTGCGATCGCTCCGGTCCCAACGACTATTACAGGGTGTGAACTCGAAACAGGCGGTCAGCTTCGCTGCGCCTTTGGCGGCGCTAACACCTAATACAAATGTACTAAAATTCTGACTTGATATAATAAAAACTTATACTTAAGCTGCAATTAAAGTTAAGCTAGATATAAAGGTCGTTATCCCATGGCAATTGACTTGAATTTAATTCCTTATTATGGAAACCCCTCGACAGAGGAATTGCCGATACCCTAGGGTTTGTAGCCCTAAGAAATTGTACAAAATCAATCGTCATTGGAAATTTATGTCCTACTACTTATAGGCTGCGGACTCTATTTTCTGCAAATACCGCTCAATCAGCAAAATTGCCACAAGATCATCAACAGGACGAGGAGGAAGTCGCATTCCTTGGGGGATAAGGCGTGCTAGTCCTTTAGGGGGATACATTTGCCAATAGCGATCGCGTGCTTCCAAAGAACTGTTGCGCTCATCTACCATCACAATCGGCACAGATGTCGGTAAATGAGGCTCAATTTTCTCTTTCCAACTCTTAGCAGTAGTTTGATCCCCCATCACTAGGAGCTCAATAGAGAACTGCTGACACAATGACTTCATCGTGGCGATCGCTTCTTCTGACACCACTACCTGATGGTAATGCACATGGCCGTCTTTCCCCATCACCGCCACCCCACATTTATCCCGTCCCGGATCAAAACCTAAAATAGTCATTATTCATAGTTATTATTAAATTACCAACTATCAACTACCAATTACCCATTCCCAATTACCTAAGTACTAAAAATTTTTTTCCCATCTCGCACAGCAACCAAGCGAAGTTTTAGGGGTCCGGAGGTGTAAGTAGTCTCCGAAGCAACGGCTTTGATCTCATCCAAGGGTTTCTCGTACTCGTTTAGCTGCTTGATAAAGCCAATCAGGGTAGTTAGGCGATCGTCCCCAACTTGAATCTTACCCAAGATTCCGGAACGACGAGCACGGAATTTAGAGGCTGCTAACAGCAAATCGAGACGCTTTTCGATGTCTTCTTCAGTCATGTTTGCTGAATCGACAGATACGGTAGCGATCACCTCACCCGCATTGAATATCTTCTGATTGAGTGCTACATCTGTAAAGACTCGTACCTCCTCTTCTCCTTGAACATAGTTACCTGCACTGAGAATTCGCACCACGTAGTCTCGACCATCTTGGATTTGTTTGATTAACTGTTGAACCTGTGCTTTGGTAATTTTTACCACCCGTTTATCTACCGCACCTTTTCCGCTGCCAATCGCCTCAATTGCTGTACGGTTAGCTTGCCTTAATAGCTGATCGATGGCTGGGATGACAGCTTTGGGATCGACAATGCGAACAACACCAAATGCCAGAACCTGACCCCGTACAAGAGCGATCCTTTTTTCACGTAGCTCTTGATAAGTCTGATAATACTGGTCCAGAACTTCCACTTCCCGCTTCAGGAATTCAAGTTGTGATTCTAAATCTACAAGTCGTGCTTCTCGCTCTTGCAGATTCCGATCTTTTGTGGCGATCGCTTTATCTAGTTGCATAATCACCTCGTCTCGCTGACTGATTTCTGCTTGCAAGACGCTTTGCTGTTTTTCCAATTGCTGGAGACGGATTTTTCGTTCTTCCAGGATTTTATCTTGGGCAGCAATTTTCTCCTTCTGCTTTGCCAATTCCCGATCCCGCTGTTGCACTTGCTCTTGGAGCTGAGTAATTTGTTCCCTGAGCTGATTGCGCTGCTGCAATAGCTGCTGACGTTCACTCAAAAGTGTTTTGACCTCCGAACGCAGGTCATTAACCTGATCGGAGACAGTTTTCAGTTGGGCTTGAGCCTGCTGAAAATTCTGGTTAATCTTATTAAGACGCCTCTGGGCTTGAGCTTGCTTAGTTTTTGCCTCCTCGAGTTCCTTCTCAACCTGATTTTTCTCTTCGGTGACTGTTGCCAACTCTTTTGTAACTTCCTTGCGTTTTTTGAGAATATTATCCAGTTCAAAGATACCCTGGCGCAAAGACTCGCTCAGTGAAAAGAGAATTCCTAGAGTTGAAGCAGCAATGATTGTTCCTGTCAGGACGGTTACCACAATGGCTGTTTGACGAGGGCGAAGATTAAATAACCTCAGCCGTGCTTTCCCGACTTTGGTTCCTACGCGATCACCTAATGCAGCGATTAAGCCTCCTAATAATAAAATCGCTGCAATCAGGATGTAAGCACTGGTCATTCGATTTTGGATTTTGGATTGATTTAAGTAAACTGCTGGCTGAGGGCGACTGGATTGTGAACAGTAATTTTTTTCTTGTAAATAGAGATCATGTTCTCTTGTCGCAGATACCCTAGTAGGCGAGTGACGGTGACGCGGGTAGAGCCAATTGCTTCAGCAATCGCCTGGTGAGAAAGCTTCAAATCAATCCTAATTCCATTAGGAGTCGGCACGCCAAAATCACGGCAGAGAATCAACAGAAAACTAACCAACCGAGAACCCATATCTCTGTGAGCCAGAGTTTCAATCATCATCTCTGTTTGTAAAATTCGAGATGAAAGCCCTTGTAACATCAACATCGACAGTTCGGGATTCTCTTTGAGGGCTTGCTCTACTTGGTCAATTGGGGTTGAAAGTAACTCCACTGGTGTAAAGGCAACGGCATGATAAAAACGGTCAGACCGCTGACCAGTAATCAGGGACAGTACCCCAAAAACACTGTTTTCTCGCAACAGCGCGACGGTAATTTCTTCTCCAGTCTCATAAACTCTGGATAGTTTGACTGCGCCTTTGAGCAAGAAGTAGACTCGTTCGGCTGGATCTCCAGGGAAAAAGATGGTCTTACTTCGCTCAAAGGTTTCGACGACAGGTGGAAACGATCCGCCACCTATTTGACGGAATACGAATGCTAGCGGTTTATCTTGAGTCAGAGACAGTTCCATCACACTCACAAACGCTGGGGAAATCTGTGTAGTTTCATTATCGACGAGTTTTAAGGCTAGGGATTAAATAAAAGACTTAATCAGTGACCACTCACCAGTTACCAGTCACCAGTCGCCAGCCACCCTCCTAACTTTCAGTAGTTTTTGGTACTTTTTGATTCACAATTATTCTATTGGGATAGCAAATCCCTCTAGGTGCCCACACACTTAACGATTATACATATCCATCCTACCAGTAGGCGGCTTTAGCCGCTGGAAATTGCCACCAGAATACTATGCTAGATTTAACCGGAAAAAACGCTCTTGTCACTGGAATTGCCAACAATCGCTCCATAGCCTGGGGAATTGCCCAACAGCTACACAAAGCTGGGGCAAATTTAGGCGTTACCTATTTACCCGAAGCCAAGGGGCGTTTTGAGAAAAAAGTCCGAGAACTGTTAGAACCCCTTAATCCTAGTATATTTTTACCCTGTGATGTTCAAGATGATGCCCAAATCTCGTCTGCATTTGAAACAATTGCTCAAAAGTGGGACAAACTAGATATTCTCATCCACTGCCTTGCTTTTGCCAACAAGGAGGATTTGTCCGGTGAGTTTAGCGCCACATCCAGGGCTGGTTTTACTAAGGCTTTGGAAATTAGTACTTACTCGCTCACCCGCTTGACAAAGATGGCAAAACCTTTGATGACAGAAGGGGGCAGTATTGTCACTCTCACCTATCTCGGCGGGGTAAAAGTGATTCCCAACTACAATGTGATGGGTATTGCCAAGTCAGCGCTGGAAATGAGTGTCCGTTACTTAGCAGCGGAATTAGGACCGAACAATATTCGAGTAAATGCCATTTCCGCAGGACCAATTCGTACCCTTGCTTCATCAGCGGTTGGCGGTATTCTGGATATGATCCGTCATGTGGAGCAAGTTGCTCCCCTAGGACGTACAGTCACCCAGCTAGAAGTGGGCAACGCCGCAGCTTTCTTGTGTAGTGATTTAGCAAGTGGGATTACGGGGCAAGTTCTGTACGTGGATGCTGGCTACGAAATTATGGGCATGTAGCTAAGTGATTGGTGATTGGTGATTCGACGCGCAGAAATCTTTGATGCGCGAGCATCGCAGCGGATTTGGTATCACTAGTCCCCAATCACCAGTCACCTTTTTGCTATGATGTTCTCAAAGAATAATGAAGTTTTGTAAAGAGCTTTGACTGCAATCTTGAAACCTCACAACAGCGGGACGCTGCCAACAAAATGGCAAGCTCTCAATACCATCTGGAAGGGAGGAGAAGAAATCGTTCAGCAAGGATTACCCCATAGTCAGCTAGCACCGGCTTGGCAAATATTACTCTTGGGAGACGGATCGCCCACCCGCCACCTACGACTTCTGACTGGTGAACCAACTGAGGTGGATGTGATCGATATGTCTCTGATTGGCATGGATAATGATGGGGCACCAAGCCAGATCCAAGCCGTACCAGAACCAAGGCTACGACGACAGGTGTGGTTACGCACGGCTTCTGGTCAAAGACTTGCCTACGCCACCTCCTGGTGGGATGCTAATCATGTGGATGAGTATTTGCAGAATCGCTCTTTGCCTATCTGGGAAAGTCTCTCTCGCTTACACACTGAGTTATACCGGGATATTCAGGGGATTTACTACGGTAACTCAGCTACTTTAGAGTTGGCTTTTGGGGAGAAAGGGCCATTCTGGGGTCGCCACTATCTGTTTTGGCACGACAGACAGCCTCTAACTCTAATTTATGAAGTTTTTTCTCCTTATTTGAGAAAATATCTTGGACAGATGAGCAATAAATGTTGCTAAATATTCAACCACTGAGCAATTGCCCCTGGCAGTGGTAAAAGAATACTCACCAAAAGCACCAAAGAAAGCAAGCCATATAAATCGCGCAGGTTATCTAGTTCGGTTACATCATTGAGGGCTGGTTGATCGGCAATGGGCATCAACCACAAGATAATTGCCCAGAGCCAGAAATCCCGTTGGGTGATGGCGAGGACTATCATCAACAAACGAGTTACCTGACCAATCACCGCCCCACCGCGTTGCCCGAACATGGCGTGGACTATGTGACCCCCATCCAATTGCCCAACTGGCATTAAATTCAACGCTGTCACTATCAGACCAACATAACCTGCAACTGCGACTGGATGAAGGTTAATTGCCTCTCCCGGCATCAATTCATGTCCTAAAGCTAATTTCCCCAGTACAGCAAGTAACAGAGAAAATCTCGGATCGAGAGCTTCAAAACTTAATAGATTTGATGTGTCCGAGAGCGGAACCACCTCAGACAGAGACAATCCCCAAATCAGCAGGGGTAGGGTGACAACAAAACCACCCACCGGACCAGCAATGGCAACATCAAATAAAGCTTTACGATTAGGAAAAGGCGATCGCATCTGAATAAATGCCCCAAAAGTGCCAAGGAAAAAGGGGACTGGGATAAAGTAGGGCAGTGTGGTGCGAATTTTATAATAGAGAGCCGTCAGGTAATGACTCAGTTCGTGGACACCTATAATCAAGACTATCCCTAAACTATAAGGGAGTCCTTTAATGAGCAGTGTGGGATCAGATGGTAGGGATTCAGATAGCTGTTCAGTTAGCTGTTCAGGAGAGATGCCGCTGGAGATGAGGCTAAAGATGACGCTAATCTTAGCGCCAATCACAGTGGTGGTAAAAAGAGTAATCAAAAGCAGCCCTAAAGCTAAACCGGGTTGTGTGAGCGGCTCAGTTTGGGGTTTATTTTGAGATTTAGCCGAGGGATTAGGCACCAAAGCAAAAAAAGGTGAACCCCCGAAACTTTCTTGGAAAACTACCAGAAAGCGATCGCCAAATTCTTTCTCAATGTTTTCCTTAATCGTCTTGTAAGCTACTTCTGGTACACTCCGCAGCTTCCCTCGACAGAGAATCGCCTGAGGGCGATAATCAATGTGTTGGAGATAATAAACCCCCCAAGGAAAACAATTGCGCAGGGTAGTTTCTTCACTTTTAGTGATTGGGCGTGGCTTCGATGAATCTTCGGAGGCTTTGGGTGTCTCTGAGTCGTTTGTCCTCCGAGGTTCGTTCTTAGTACCTTTGGCTTCCGGTGTTGGGCGTCCCAACTGAATCAGCCACCAGTACAACAGAGGGCAAATTACAAACGGACCAATCACCAGAATAATTGGCATTGGCTTGTCTTCACCAAAAAGGAGTGGCCAGGCACTCCAGATTAGCGCTGGTGCCATCATCACTAGCCAAAATAACCAGACTGGTGTCCGAGTGATAGTGGCAACACTGCGCTTAACAATGAAGTATGTAATCAAACCTAGTAAAATGAGCAGCAACCAGAGTTCCATATTAAAAAGCCGAATCCGTGTAAAGGAGCGTTACTGGGTATATGGTGCTTCACTAGGGAATAATGAAGTCATCTACAGGCATAGCCAAAAAAATGCAAACCGATTTCTCTGAACACCACATTTTCAATTCTCCTCAAAACAACTCAGGGACTCTTCTGGGGTCTTCTGGGAAAACTAAACCACCACTCCCTATTCTTGAGGGGATTTTTGCTTTTCCACCCAATCGGGACACTTTAGGAGGCACAGCCTATTTCATTGTAGAAAAAGGTGGGAATATCCTGCTCGATTGTCCAACCTGGAATGAGACAAATCGGCAATTTCTGCTGGAGCAGGGAGGAGTTCGCTGGCTTTTTCTCACCCACCGAGGCGGTATTGGGAAAAAAGTCAGCCAGATGCAAGAAGCTCTGGGTTTTGATGTTCTGATTCAAGAGCAAGAGGCTTATTTGTTACCAGAAGTGAGGGTAACATCATTTGAGCGAGAATTCACTCTCAGTCCTAGATGCTCCTTGATTTGGACTCCTGGTCACTCTCCTGGTTCCTCCTGTCTCTACTGGAGCCCTCACGGGGGTGTCCTCTTCTCTGGAAGGCATTTATTGCCCGATCGAGAAGGAAACCCTGTCCCTTTGCGAACCGCAAAAACTTTTCACTGGCTCAGACAATTGCGCAGTGTGGAAGCGTTGCGCGATCGCTTTACTCCCCAAACCCTCAATTACATCTGTCCCGGTGCTAATATTGGCTTTTTGCGGGGTAAGGGGTTTATAGCTCAAGCTATAGAGCGCTTATCGGAATTGGATTTAGTTCAAGGTGACTAGTGATCCAACGCGCAGAAATCTTTGATGCGCGAGCATCGCAGTGACTGGTGACTGGTGAGGAGGGGAAGCAACGCGAAAAAGTGGGATCGTAGTGAAGAGGGCTCTTGAGGCAGGAGAAGCAGGGGGAGCAGGGGAGGTAGGGGAGGCAGGGGAAGCAAAAATCTAATGTTTCACTTCAACACAATAAACTGCCAACGAATTCCCAACCTACCAGTTTTGGTGCTTGAGCTCCGCAGGGCACCATTGTCCAAGGGAAGGGTGGTGCCCAAGCGCTGATCGCGCAACTACCCGGATGATGCTACAATGATTCCACGATAGGGCTTTCAGCTTAAGGAGCGTGCCATTCGGCGATCGCAACCTGGACTTTAACCGACGCTCAACCTGGTCTATGTTCTCTGAACCTCTTCTCTAACAATGGTTTGCAGCTCGATAACTCAGATTCACCTGTGAAAATAAGCTCACCGTGAGTTTTGAGCTTGACATTGGTAAAGAGTTGAAACTGCTCCCCCTGCTCTCCCTGCTCCCCCTGCTCCCCCTCTCCGTTCCCCGTTCCCTGATCCGAAGTTCCCTACTTCCCTCAAAAAAGGAGTAGTCAACCAGGATTTGGTATCACCAGTTGAAATATCAGATTGTGATTAATAAAACTCCCAAAATCATCATTCCGGCACCAGAAGCTCTTTCCTTAATTCCTTTTTCCTTAAATATTAAATATCCCAAAAATACAGTAATCAGGGCACTCATTCTCTTAATTGAAATTACCCGTGCTACGAGGGTCATATCGATGGCTCTCATCTGAAACAAGACAGCAGAACCATGAAACAAACCAATAGGAACAAGATATTTTAAATTTTCTGGTATCTGTTTAAATTTTCCTCTAGATTTATACAGCATTATCGGTAGCATCGCCAGGGCAATAAAACTATAATTGGCAATCGCCCAGAAAGTTGGCGATGAATTTTGCACGCCCAGTTTATCTACATTGGAAGTTATACTCCAGATCAAAGCAACTCCCAACATTAACTTTGGGCCTTTTTGCTTGAGCAGGGCTTGGAATGGAGCTAAGTATCCTTTATTTTTCTCCTTGAAATTTAAAATATAGGAACCGACCACAATCATCATGATTCCGAGAGCATCAAAAATTGTCGGATATTCCTGGACAATGATTGGAGAGGTGATGAGAAGAAACAAAGGGGTGAAAGTAATTAAAGGAACAGTTAAAGATAAATCAGACAAATTGATTGCCTTAATATACATAGTGAAAGCAATGACATTAAGGCTGCCACCGAGAACCAACGCAAACCAGAATTGCTGACCAATGGGAGGTATGTTAATTAAAAATAACATTGGCAGTAATAAGGGAAGTGTAAAAACAATCAGTGACCAAGAAACAAGATACTCATCGACATTGTTTAAACTTCGCTTGCTGGCAATATCTTTAAGGGATTCAAAAATAGCAGTTAAAGTAGCAAATATTAACCAAGCCATAATTGTTGGTTCATTTTTATATTTACAATAGCTTAAATAACAGGCGATCGCTAAGTAGGTGGGCGTAAATAAACTCAAGTATGTAAAGATATGTAAAAAACCCTAGGCAAAAGCGGCAACAGCCACACGGACAGTATCGAGAGGAATCTCTCCTGGGAGTTGAGGATGAAGTGACATACTAAATAGTTCTTTGTAAGTGAGCGGATGGCGGGAGGAGGCTCGCCCGCCTTATGGGAGAGCAGCAAAGTGGCTCGCTTTCTTCGGGTTAATTTCTCCTTAAATGACTTTTATTTTTGATTTTCCGCTTCCATTTGATAATCAGCTCTTTTTATGCAAGTTAACTGCCTATCAGCTTACTCCGATAGGAGCAGTTCGCAAGTTTCAGTAGAGCTCAAAGTTTTCTAGAAGTCTTATCAGCTAGTTGTTTCAGCAAGCGGAATTCAAATATCTATTGCCTTGCAGAATCAACTTAGAAGCGATCACGCTCAGTTTTTTTTCTGAGCGCGGTCGCCAAAGGCGCTGCGTAGCAGACCACACTTAGAGGGACAAAAAGCATCGGCTGAAACCCCCATGATTTCGTAAATTTGTGCTCTACTGAGTTTAGAGATAGCGATCACACCCCCGGTGAACCTTGTCCCTTAAGGCGCTCACTACTCTAATTGCTTCATCTCTGGCTCATGTAACTCCCAGAAATTCACCCCCCAATTTGTATTATATTTACCCACAAACTGATTATTTACGCCCACCTACTTAATGTCGGCGATAAGATCTTAAGGTAAGCTTGTCCCAGAATTGGAAACGACATTTTTTACTCTTGGAGGAACTGATGATTACAGAAACAATGGTTAAACCGTCCTCTTGGATTGAAAAAGGGGTTCAAATCCAGCCCGTGCGCCATCTTTATTTATTTAAATTTACTGGAGATTTGCAAAATCGGTTAGACGATTTAAACCATAAAAAGAAAGCCGGACAATTAACCCCAGAAGAAGGCGCGGAATTAGCCGGAATTATGGAACTAAATCAAATTTTTACCCTACTCAATGCCAAGATTATTGCTCAATCCAATGCCGGATAAATTAACCAGTCAACTGGTGAGGAAAAGAGCTAATTATTTATGTGAATATTGTCACTCACCAGAATAGGCAAGTGCTGCTTTGTTTGAGATTGACCATATTAAACCTCGCTCTCGTGGGGGTTCCGATCACCTTGACAATCTCGCTTTAGCCTGTCAAAGATGTAATAGCTATCGCTATAACTTTACCACCGCCATTGACCCCCAAACCCAAGAGGAAGTGAATCTGTTTAACCCTCGTCAAGATAACTAGGGTGACCACTTTATTTGGACATTTGATGCTTTAAAAATTATCGGAGTCACTGCCATTGGACGAGCAACTTGTGAACGTCTTGATTTTAATGACGACTATCACAACGAAGGGTTTATCGTCAAAGCTCGTCGCTTTTGGAGGCAAGGCGGTTGGCATCCCCCCAAAACAGACCCCAGACTGACTTCATAAATATCGCCAATTACGCAAATTGAAAGAGTAGGGGCACGGCATCATTAACATTCTGCACCTGATCCAGATATTTATGTCGCCGTGCCCCTACACCCTCTAAAACTGACTGACTCTGCTACAATCAGGGGTTGCAGATGAACGTGTCATAGACTACAAAAATTTTTATCTGGCATTTTTGGCAGAAATTATTAAACTACGACTAAAGCTTATGAAACGCAGACATTTTCTCAACAATGCCGCCATTGGTGCAACCAGCGCCGCTGCCCTAAGTGCCTGTAAAAGTGCCAGCAATCGTCCAGGTATTCAAGCCAACAGCCTGCCAAATGTCAGATGGAGCATGGCAACTAGTTGGCCCAAATCCCTCGACACTATCTTTGGGGGAGCGGAGACTGTTTGCCAGCGTGTAAGTGAAATGACAGGCGGACGTTTCACAATTAAGCCTTATGCAGCAGGTGAAATCGTACCGGGATTACAGGTGTTAGATGCAGTTCAAAACGGTACGGTTCAATGTGGTCACACTCCCAGCTATTACTACGTCGGGAAAAATCCAGCCTTTGGCTTTGGCACATCGATGCCTTTTGGTTTGACTGCCCAGCAGCAGAATTCTTGGCTTTATCATGGCGGCGGTTTGGAAGCAATGCAAAAAATCTACGCCGACTTTAATGTAATTAATTTTCCCGCTGGCAACACGGGGGCTCAAATGGGGGGCTGGTTTAAACGGGAAATCAAATCAGTTAGTGACCTAAAAGGCTTGAAAATGCGTATTCCTGGATTAGGTGGTGAAGTGATGTCCCGTCTGGGAGTGAACGTCCAGGTATTACCAGGAGGGGAGATTTTCCTGGCACTAGAGCGGGGAGCAATTGATGCGGCTGAGTGGGTTGGTCCCTATGATGACGAGAAGCTGGGATTGAATAAGGCGGCACAGTTCTATTACTACCCCGGTTGGTGGGAGCCAGGACCAACTCTGGAACTACAGGTGAATAAGTCTGCTTGGGAAAAGCTGCCCAAGGAGTACCAGGAAATATTGAAAACTGCTGCTATGGAAGCCAACCTCAATATGCTGGCTCAGTATGATGCTTTAAATCGGATAGCACTGGAAAGTTTGCTTTCTGGTGGCACGAAGCTAGCTGCTTATTCTCCAGAGATTTTGCGGGCAGCCCAAAAGACTGCATTTGAACTATATGAGGAAAACGCTAGTAAGGATACTACTTTTAAAGAGGTCTATGAGGGATGGAATAAGTTTCGCGAAGAGATTTCCCGGTGGAATCGGATTAATGAACTGAGCTTTGCTAATTTTATGGCTATTGAAACTCCCACGGCTGAAAGCAGGTGAGATTATTGTTCTCACTCCCCAGGTTTAGACCAAGTTCTAGCAATGAATCGAAAAGTCAGTAGATCACAAACTTACGAAAGAATAGGGATTTGGATCCGGGCAATTAATTGTGATAGAACACGGATGACACGGATCAACGGATTATCACGGATTTTTTCCTTCCGTCAGATAGAAGTATTATGATAATATCTTGCAGGCATCTGCAAGATATTTTGACTCCGACACAACCTAAGAAGCTACTAATGTCTTTGGTTTGACCGCAGTGATCGCTTTTGTCCCTTTTGGCAAATCGAGAGCAACTTCCTCAGACTGGGGAACTGGTGCTTTCTCTAGCACTTTGACTTCAACATTTACAGCTACCAGATAAGAACCAGGCTCATTTCCCACGGCTTGGGCAATCATTGCTGTAAAATCCGGATGTTCCCCGGTAATCGGGTTCCTCAAGATGCATTGATCCCAGTCATACTGGGCATGAGGATTAATGCTGAGAACATAGTGCTTAGTCATGGGGAAAAACCTTGATTAGTCGTGGGTTTGGGAGCTTGACTGACAGTCAAAACTCTTCCCTTTTATTATAGTACAAATGTACTAAAAAATTGGGAGTGGTACTTCCTAAGTTTGATTAAAATATGTGATCAAAGCAATGAAGTTACCTTTTGGTCGCCGTTCGCCACCTAACGTCCAAACCATCCCTTCAAAAAGCCCAGGTTTAGGGACATTCGCTGGGGTATACACGCCGTCGATTCTCACGATTCTGGGCGTGATCATGTACCTGCGCTTTGGTTGGGTGGTGGGTAATGTGGGCTTGCTAGGCACCCTGATTATTGTCACCCTCTCCACGGCGATTACCTTTTTAACTTCTCTGTCTGTCTGCGCGATCGCCACTGACAGGGTTGTGCGGGTGGGCGGTGCTTATTACATGATCAGCCGCTCCCTGGGAATTGAAACCGGGGGTGCGGTGGGGATTTCTCTCTACTTTGCCCAAGCACTCTCTGTGGCACTCTACACCATTGGTTTTGCCGAGAGCGTTGTCAAGACGTTTGGCCACCTGAGCCAGCTATACGTGGCGCTGATTACCACCATTTTTGTGGCGGTACTGGCAATCACCTCAGCTCGCATTGCCATCCGCGCCCAGTATTTTATCATGGCAGCGATCGCGTTTTCCCTGCTCTCTTTCCTGTTCGGACACCCTGTAGAAAACACGAATATTGAACTGTGGAGTACCGCAGACGAACCTTTTTGGAACGTCTTTGCCGTCTTCTTCCCAGCGGTGACTGGCATCATGGCTGGGGTAAATATGTCTGGCGATCTGCGCGACCCCACCCGCTCAATCCCCGTAGGCACGCTGGCGGCGGTGGCCACGGGATATGTCGTTTATATGGCTCTGCCTTTTTTTCTTGGGATGCGAGCAGATGGGGCGACCCTAATTAAAGAACCCCTGATTATGCAGCAAATGGCGTTGTGGGGGCCAGCAATTTTGTTAGGGGTTTGGGGAGCGACTCTCTCTAGCGCCATCGGTAGTATCCTGGGGGCCCCGCGCGTTCTCCAGGCACTGGCAAGGGATGGTGTCTTGCCCCGTTGGATGCGCCTCCTTGGTCGCGGCAGCGGGCAAAATGACGAGCCGCGCATTGGCACGGCTGTCACCTTAGCAGTGGCGATCGCGGCAGTCTGTATTGGTGACTTGAACTTGATTGCACCGATACTGACCATGTTCTTTCTCACCACCTATCTGGTGTTGAATGTCTCGGCAGGTATCGAGGCATTCCTGCAAAGACCTTCTTTCCGCCCTGGGTTTCGCGTCCACTGGTTGCTGTCGCTGCTAGGAGCGATCGGCTGCCTCGCTGTGATGTTCTTGATCAATGCCTTTGCCACAGTGGCGGCTGTTGCTATTGTTCTGGTCATTTACTTCTGGTTGCAGCAGCGGGAATTGCAAGTGGCTTGGGGGGATGTCCGGCGGGGAATTTGGATGGTACTGTTGCGCACTGCAATCTTTCAGATTGGTGAGGCGGCAGACACTCAGAACTGGCGACCCCATATCCTTGTTCTTTCTAGGGGACCGACAAGACGCTGGCCTTTAATTGAATTGGCAGATACCTTGACCCACAACCGAAGTCTGATTACGATCTCTAGTGTCCTGCCAAGGGGCTTCCGGGACGCCTCTGGGAAGGCAGCGTTGGAGAAAACAATCCGCGAGTACATAGAACGGCGAGGGGTGCAAGCCCTCGTGCACTTGGTGACAGCGCCCGATCCGTTTGATGGTGCCCAGCGACTGGTGGAATCCTACGGTCTAGGACCGCTTTTCCCGAACACGATTTTGCTCGGTTATAGCGGGGAACCCAGTAGTCGCGATCGCTACTGTCAGCTAATTGCCCAGATCCACCGGGCGAAGCGCAACGTTATCATTCTGCGGGAAAATCGCGAGGGCGGTTTCGGTCGTCGCCGACGGATTGATGTTTGGTGGGGCGGCTTGCATGCCAACGGTGGCTTGATGTTGCTCTTAGCTTATCTGCTTCGCACCAGCATCGACTGGCGCGAAGCAGAAATTTATCTCAAGCTCATCGTTCCCAACAAGGCAGCTGCCCAAGCAGCAGGGGCAAACTTAGATAATTTGATGAAACAGCTGCGCATTGATGCATTGTCGCAGGTACTGGTGGCAGATGGGCGTCCCCTCGACGGGATCATTTGCTCCTCATCCCAGAAGGCAGACCTTATCTTTCTCGGTATGGCAACGCCGGGAGATAATTTTACCCAATACTATGAAAGCTGGCAGGCACGCACTGCCAATCTTCCCTCTATCCTCTTTGTTCTCGCCGCCCCCGGCTTTGATGTCGCTGAAGTTCTCAACAAGCGTTGATGAATTAATTTTGATAGAACACGGATGACGCGGATAACAGGGATGATCGCGGATTTTTTCCTTCTATCAGATATTAGCTTATAGGAACAATGAATCTTTTATAATGGAGGTGCTCGCGACAGCCTGAGCAACAAATAGATGAGCTGAAGCACACCCCCCAATCTACCTTTGTTTACTCTGCTTCTTCACCCTGTAAGCCCACTGCTGGCAGTTGCTGCTGACGGAGAGGACTATGGAAAAGCATTAGCTGCAGCAGTCTCGGTTACCCTTATCGTTGTTCTTCTTGCCAGTAGACTGTTCGGAGAACTGTCTATTCGGATTGGTTTGCCTCCTGTCCTGGGCGACTTGGTTGCTGGAGTGGTGCTGGGGGTTTCAGCACTGCATTATCTGGTGTTGGAAGGAGGTGCAGACACTGAGATTAGTGCTGATTTGATTAACTTAGTGCATTTGGCTACTGGAACCAGCATCGAAGTGGTAACTGAAGTTTTCGAGGGTCCAGTGGGGATCATTACTGAGCGCGGTGCTGAAACTGGAGTTGCAGTACTGCTGTTTACGATTGGGCTGGAATCCGATTTGAACGAACTGCTGAAGGTCGGTGCTCAAGCAGCTATAGTGGCAGTGGTTGGCATTACTTTACCTTTCTTCCTGGGTTTCTTGGGACTGACGATGCTGTTTGGTGTCTCCACTCTCCCAGCACTGTTTGCTGGAGCTGCTCTAACTGCTACCAGTATCGGCATCACAGCTAAGGTCATGCAAGACATAGGGGTTCTCAAGTCAGCAGAAGGTCAAATTATTCTGGGGGCAGCAATCCTGGATGATATCTTCGGCATTTTGATTCTGGCGGTGGTCGTCAGCATTGTGGAAAAGGGTCAAGTTGAGGTCAGCAATGCTATCTACCTGATTGTGAGTGCTGCGATATTAGTTCTGGGCGCTTTTCTCCTGAATCGTTACTTTGGCCCCTGGTATGCGGCTACTTTGGCAAAACTCAAGAATCCTGACGGTGTTTTCATCGGAGCCGTCATTTTTGGGTCTGGGATGGCTCTGCTGAGCGATGCCGCTGGGTTGGGGCCCATCCTGGGAGCGTTTGCTGCTGGCTTGGCCTTGGGGGGAACTGAGAAACGCTGCGAATTGGAGGAGAGGTTCAAACCCTTAGTGGCTCTGTTTGCAACCGTTTTCTTCGTCTCGATCGGAGCTCAAACTGACCTCACCGTGCTGAATCCAGCGGTGCCAGAAAATCGTGAGGGGCTGGAGATTGCGGCCTTCCTAATTGTGGTTGCGATTCTGGGTAAGGCCGCAGCTGGCTTCTTTGTGATTAGCGAAAACAGCATCAACCGAATGGCGATCGGCACAGGCATGATCCCCCGAGGTGAAGTCGGACTCGTGTTTGCTGGCTTGGGGGCTGCCACTGGGGGACTATCGCCGTCTTTGGAAGCTGGTTGACTGACAAAAAGTTGAGGACAACTGCGTTTAATGCTTATCAGGGATGGGTTTTAGAGCATTGACATGAGTTGGAGGGAGCCAGCATTCTAAGGACAGAAACTACTCATACCTTTGGAATGCTGTGAAAAAAAGCTCCCGCCTCTACAATGCCCTGAAGACCTGGCTGGGTCAACCCTGTAAATGGGCCCATCTGAGCCACCTGACTACTTGTTTATGGATGGTGGCTGCACTGATCCAGACAGGGGAAGTGAATTTGACCCGTTGGATTCCCCACATACCGTGTCGTGGCAAATATGCCCAAAGCAAACAACGTCGGATGCAACGGTGGCTTCATAACCCTCGGATTAACAGCCATCGCTTGTATAAATCGTTGATTCGGCCTAAATAGAAGGTTCGTGCAACCAGGTGCAGCCTACCCCTAAAACCCTTACGGGACAACGGTTTCAGCCTTTGATGTTCTAGCACTTTTGACAGTCACTTTTTGCATCAATCAATAAGTTTTACAAATATGTTACAAAAATGGAATTTGACAAATAGTACTAAAGATGGATTTGAATAAAAATCTTGAGAGGACAATATCCTTTTCTACTATTCTTTATAAAAAAAAATACAAACTCTGTCAAAAATAGATTGAAATTACTTATCAATCAAGGCGAAAAAAAGGTTAATTTTAACAAAACTTTACAAGGCTGCACCTGGTTGCACGAACCCTAGGTTTAGGCCGTGCAGAATCGGTTAGCAGCGGCCTTGAGGGTTCCAGTGGCTTACTTGAAGGCCGCTGCGAGTGGTAATGTGGCTGATGCTGATGTGGTGCAAGGGAACTCGGTGTGTCCGTCGTGCTGGACTCCAGGAACCCAGCCCGATGGTCGGCGGTGGAGCTTTTCGGATGCTCAGCTCTGTTTAAGGTGTGGCACGAAGCTGATTGATCGGTGTGTGTGGCAAGCCAATCTCGATTGATGCGAAGTTCTGCGGTGAGCTCATACGGTAAGGCTTACAAGCATCGTTCGCTATCGGCACAAGAGTATGACTAGTACTCTTGTACACAGAAACTACGGGTAAGCCCAGACAGCCTCACACTACCCGTGAACCCCTCCAGATCGGGTTGGGGCAAGATTAGTGAAATATCAGATCACAGAAGCTTGAAACCATTGAATTCTCGTTGAGTTTTTGGCAGTTTTTTGTTCTAAAATCGGAAAATAATAGTGAGGCTGAAAGTCTTATTGGATAAGACTTACCAGTGAGATGTGATCGGATTTTACAAGGATCTTGCCCCAACCCGATATTCTCCCGCAATTCCGGTTGCCCATTTATGCTTTCTTTACCTTAGCCATTTCTGGTACGCCTCCAAAGCAAGCTCCGCTCATTATTGCCTCGATACGTCCTTGCAAAGACGGCCTGTCGTCAACATCCTGACCGCCTTGCTTCTTATCAATCAACGCAAACGTCGATTGAATTTCTTTTAACCCCTTCTCAAACATGTCGATGAAAGTTTCATCGATCCATACATCCCGAAACACAATTTTAATGGCATTATAGTCTGCTTCGCCTACTTCCTTGATGCCCTGCGATTGAGCTACTAAGTGGCTGATTATGATACTTAGTCCCGGGACTGACAATGTTGACAAACGTAACAGTCCTCCTGAGAGGACAATATAATCTTGTCCCATCTGATTGAAGTACCAAGCGTTTGGCGTATCCTCGGTCCAATCGGGCATGTAGTAAATATGGCTGTAAAATCCCTGGAACAACTTCTTCAAATACTTGAAATTATATATTGCTGGTGAATCGCCAAAATCCGACGTATTGCTAGATTCGAGAAGCGCAATGGACTGAGATTCGGTGAAATACAGCGACGCGGACTTGGGAATGTTGAAGACAGGACCGCCGCTGAGTGGCGTAAAATGAGCAGGCCACTGTTTAGGGTCCGCAAGAAATTCCTCGTATGCTTTACAGTCATACGTTTGAAAGAATTGCCTCGAACCAATCGGTGCAGGTGTTTCCTCTGATACAAGTTTAGGGTCAAACTCTCTCCGATAGAATGCCTCCTGGACCGCTAAATCAGCGGTCACTAGTCCCCACGTATTAACTAAATGGCCCTTGTATGGATCATCAGGATTCATATTCGGATCGAACTCTCCCAAGGCAAAATTCCGCACTCCTCCAGAAAACTCGCCAATTGAAAGCAGCTCAACAGTAGCTTCATTCCCATCGGACTGCATTACTTTGTCCCCTGGTCTTAGGTCCTGAATTGGTTTGATTTTACCGCCAGGAATCAGGTACAAATGATCTGCTGTGGATGTCATTAGACGCTGGGCTCCATCAGCGAGCTTGAAGCGAACTGTATAACAAAAGGCCAGTGGCTCTCCTGGCGCAATCCCGCCCACTCCAGTGATTTGACATTTATTCCACTCATCCATCTTGCCGCCAGTGGCTAGTACTGTATCCCCTTTTTCTAGAGTCTCGACCAATCTGTAGGTGCCTTCGGACGACTCAATGGGCGTGCCCCATGCCACGCACGAACAACAGCACCAGCATTTGCGACCATCGATGAATTGTGGAACAGGAATGTCTGTTCCTTCCCCTCGATAATGTTAGCTTCATTTATTTTTATGTAGTTGTCTCTGTCACTTCGACAATGTTCGTGCACTACCCCGAGCGCATGAGCAATCTCGTGTGCAATCGTGAACTTCTTTTTCCAATTAAAGATTTTCAGTGTTTGTTTGCCACCAACCATCCCTACTGCTGAGGAATTTACAGTATCGGATTGAACATAAATGTAATTCTTCTGATCTGTTCGTTCAATGAATTTGATATTCGTTATGTCGGACCATTCTTTAGACGCATCCAGAAACCTTGTTTGGTTCTCGTCGGTAACGTTCGAGTTGAATTCGTAGAACACTTCGCTATTAGTCCAAATGCCCCCAGCAAACCCTTTTGTCACGATGACATCACAAGGAAATAGCATATCATCGATCTTGTAATACTTACGGCCGTCTTGCTCAACGATTGGAACTGAATCATCAAGTCTCGAAAGTTCATCTTTAGATAAACTAATTGCTTTAGCTAGGTGATTGATAAACGATGCCATGAATTTTCCTCCTTATTAACAGAGAAAGCTATACCCGCATTTCTCACAAAGATCGTTTTAGAAGCTATAACCCTTGTCTGGTCAAATCCAAGCTGAGTCAGGGTTTCAACAGTGTGTTGTTTTTTTTGCTCCATTTCGAGCTGGGTCAATCCCAGATTGTACAAGGCTTTCAGCGACAGCGACCGCAAAATTTGTCAGAAATACGGGTATACTCATAGCTTACACATCTCAATGCCAAATAAGAGCAGGAAATTTACAATATTTAACGATTCAGCAACCGTTATCAAAAACACCAATAGGACTAGCTTGAGGATTTCTCATTTGTAGATACTATGTTCAGGTGGTAGATAATATTGATAAAGGTGTTGCAGGCTGAAACTGTAAATATCATCCGCCGAGTCCCTCTCCTACTCTCCTAGCTTAGATAAACCGCGTTCATCTTGAGACCTGGAGTCTTCAGAGTAAATTTAAATGCAGAACAACTTGAGAACATGCAAATACTCCTATGACTAAACTCCACTACTACGAAACCTGGTTCGACAAAGGAATGCTTCTCCAAGAAGAGGATAAACTCTCCGAAGCCCTCGCCTGCTTCGATAAAGTCCTGGAAATAGAA
Source organism: Xenococcaceae cyanobacterium (assembly GCA_051439465.1). Taxonomy (GTDB): domain Bacteria; phylum Cyanobacteriota; class Cyanobacteriia; order Cyanobacteriales; family JBFRWF01; genus JBFRWF01. The sequence goes on from JBFRWF010000395.1 coordinate 22,992, forward strand.
CCCAACCACGCCATTTGCCAGACAGCCCGCGCCCTCACTCTCGTCACCATCAAAAGCCTCAAGGAAATTGAGGAAGTCGAAGCAGCAGTCGCCGCTGCCTCCCCATCCTGGGAGACATCTGCGGTTAAATTATTCTACGATTTTCCTAGAACCCACTCCAACGCATCATGAGTACCATCTCCCTCGAAATTCCTGAAGAAGTCCTTATCAGTCTCAAAGAAACTCCAGAAACTCTCCAGAAAGAACTTCCCCTTTTAGCCGCCGTCAAACTATTTGAATTAGGCAAACTTTCATCAGGAAGAGCCGCACAATTAGCAGGGATGTCACGGGTAGAATTCTTGATGCTGCTGGGACGTTATCAAGTGTCGCCTTTTGCTTTAAGTGCTAAAGAGTTAGAGCAGGACATTCAAAATGCCTGAGCCTGAGTCTTGCGTTATTGTTAACACTTCTCCCTTACTGTACCTGCATCAAGTGGGTTATTTAGAACTCCTTCAACAGTTGTATAAAAGGATCATTGTCCCGGCGGCTGTTAAGGCTTTCAGCCCTGATTTTGTGTAATTAATTCTGTCTGACTACTAGTCTAAACTCCAGTTAGTAATTTGCGTAACTAATACGCAAATTTTGCCGTTTATTCCCGGTTTCCAGTTCTCAGGGACATGAAAACTGGATGAAAAAAGCAGGGTCTCTTTAGCTAATAGTCATCACCCGACAACTTTAGCGATCGCAGGTAACAGATCGGCTAGTTGGCACTTGGTGACAGCTTCCGCCCGCTTTACACCTGTTAACCGAACAGTATTGCATACAACCTTAACTTGTCACCAATGGGGGGGAGTAGGGGAAGAAAAAGACAACAAATTGATAAAGGGGGTTTTAGACCCGGATTTCGTATGACTCCTAATGGTTAAATGTATCGTCGGCTGACGAGTTCCTGTAAACTGCGGACTTTAATGCCCTCCCCAACGGCAGCCACGTACCATTCGATGTCTTGGCGATAAACTTCTGCGAAAATCATTCCCGTTTGCTCACTGTATTTCTCTCCTGAAAGATTATAGCGGGCGATCTCGGTTCCTTTTTCCATATCGACCAACCGAACGAAAGCATTGCTAACATCTCCGAAGGTTTGGTGGCGAGGGATGCATTCGTAAATGTTGACCACAAAAACTAACCTGCCAATCTCTGCCGGAACTTGAGACAAATTGACTAGAATTTGTTCGTTGTCTCCTTCTCCTTCTCCTGTCGTGTTATCCCCTAAATGGGTGATTGCCCCAGAAGCATGATTGGGATGGCCGTAATAGATAACATCAGTACTCTTCTTCAACTTGCTCTCAGCATCCAAACACAACACGGCACTGTCTAAATCAAAATCAGATTTTAATAACTTCTTTAACCCGCTACCTTGAACGATATCCCAACCCAAACTGAAGAGAAGTACGGTTAAGCCAGGTGCTGCTTTTTTTAAAGAAATCTGCTGTCCCGTTGTCAATCTAATCACCATTTTTTCGGCATCCAGGTGAATGCCACTTTGAGCCAGTAGGCGATCGTCAAGGGAACCTGGCGAGACGGTTTCTCCCACTAAGTAGGCGATTACCACACCAATCATTAGCGGTAGCACCAGGTTGAAGTTCGCTGTCATTTCAAAAATGAGGACGATCGCTGTAATCGGTACTCTAATCGTTGCACTCAAGAAGGCTCCCATTCCCACCAAGGCATAGGGAAGGGGAGACTCAATTCCAACCAACACCTGAGCACCAATGCCAACTAACTGCCCCAGGGATGCCCCCAGAATCAATGATGGCGCAAACAAACCTCCTGGTGCGCCGGAGCCGTATGCAATGGAGGCTAAGACAAAGAGCATACCAAAAGCAATGGCAGCGACACTCCAGGCTCCCTCACTCTCCGTTAGTAAAACCCTCAGACCAGTATAGTCTCGATACAAAGGAGGCAATAGCATCACAATCAACCCTGTAACCAAACCAGCTAAACCCACTCGCCAGGATAGATTGAGACGAAATCGTTGTTGTAGTGTGCGTTGATTAAAATTCAGACTCGCCATAATGCATTGATTAAAGGCTGCCCCCAGAAGTCCAGATAAGATGCCCAAGACGATGTAGAAGGGAATCTCCAGAGGGAAAAATCGGGTTGTTGCCCCAGTTTTGATCAGGTCGATACCCAGACCTGGAGCACCCAGGAGTCGAGCCACAACCGCTCCCACAAAGGCCGCTAGAATTGCCGTGCTCAATGTCGAGCTGGAAAAATCCTGCAACAGTGCTTCGATGACAAAAAGCATCCCGGCCAGGGGGGTGTTGAAGGCAGCTGCTAATCCAGAGCCCGCTCCGACAGCAATCAGTTGACTCCTTGTTCTGGCGATTGAGGGGAAGATGCGACTCAATTGCGTCGCGAGGGCCGAGCCAATTTGAACCGTTGCTCCTTGCCGACCCAATGCCAGTCCAAACCCCAGTGCAATCACAGTGCTAACTACTTTGACCAGCGCCACTCGCAGCGTCATGGGTATCGAGGCGTGTGCCAGGACAGCTTTCACTTGCGGAATGCCACTGCCCGAGGTATTGGGGGCTAAGGACTCCACCAACCAACCAGCCAATGAGCCACCAATAAAGCCAATGGCCGGCAATACCAACCAGGCTGGCCATTGATGGGATAAGAAGACTCGCAAGCCGCCCAGCCAACCGACACCGTGCTGCAGCAAAACCGCCGATAGACCGGACATACAACCGATGAAAGCAGCCTCAAGAAATGCTAGGCCGGCAGGAGAATTGGCCCATCGCTCAAAATGCCTGAGAAGGGAATGAGGTAGCATTACCAGCAAAATGGGGAAAACTGTTTACTAAACTTGTAGCGATCGATGGAGGATTCTCCAGTTTCTTAGGACTCTGTGTCAGAAATATCACTTGCTTTCCTGAACAAACGGCAGGTTTTCGGATTGAACCAGTCCGGTAGCTTCGGTGGCTTCTTTGGCCTTAAATAAACGCCATCGGGTTACTGTCGGGCCAAATAGCTCAAAAATGACGGTTGTACTTACAATCACAGATACTACCAACTTGCCCAGGTCTGGAAAATGCTCCAGAGATATCACAGCCAATCCCAGGGCAACCCCGGCTTGTGGGAATAAACACCAGCCAATATGTTCTTGAACCACAGGCTCCGCGTTGACAAGCCAGGAAGCAAGTCTCCCTCCGATGACAAAACCCAGGCAACGGGTTATGACATAGGCGATACCGACAAATCCCAAGGTTGTCACAGCCGATAATTCGAGTTCACAACCGGCCAACAAAAAGAAAATCACTAAGAAGGGTTCACTAACATCTTCAACGGTGAGGAAAATATTTTTCTTCGGTTGTGCTCGATTTTTGGCAACCGTGGCTCCGAGCACGATACAGGCCAGCAAGTAAGAAATCTGCAGTTGATAGGCTAAGCCCGCACAAAGTAATACGAAGCCCGTAATCTCTAACAGACTTGGTTTACCTGCCTTTAAACCTCCAGCGAGCCGTGCCATGGGCCAACCGATGACAAAACCCAGGAGAAACGCCCCACCAATTTCCCAGAGTCCCGACAGGATTTCCTGAGAAGGTTGCCCCTGACCAATAAGGGTGTCTGCAACCACCAGCATCAAACTGAACAGAGCAATCGCCAAGATATTGTCAAGGGCTAATACCCTGATAATCGTGTTGGTCAATGGACCTTTGGCCTTAGTTTCACTAATGACATCGAGGGTGGCCGCAGGGGCCGATGCAGGTGCAAGTCCTGCCAATAACAACCCCAACACGATATTCCTCTGGATCAGTAAGACAGCAGCAAAGACTAAACTGGCTGCAGCGATAGTCTTGCCTAGGGAAATAAAGAATACTGTCGGGCCTCTCTCCTTCAGATCAAAATCCATGAAGGCTTCCCCCAAGCGAAACGCCACCATTGCAAGGGCGATGTAAGAAATGGTGGGGAACAAGTCGACGATTTCGTGGGGAATTATGTCAAGAACCGATGGGCCAACCACGACCCCCGAGACAACGAGCAAGGTAACGCGAGGGAGGTGGAGATATCGACCCAAGGCATAAGCACTCCCCCCAAACATCAGAAACAGGCCTATAACAAAGATATTTGGCAGTTCAGGGGTTTCCATTGTTCACCTCTCCTAGTTGGATATGAGGCTAATTTAATAATAGTACTGTTCCGTAGCGATCGCGCCCCCGTTATAAGTAGTAGGACAAGAGGGGGAGAGGAGGAGAGGGGGAGACTGGAAGAGGGGGAGGGGGAGATTGGGAGACTGGGAGAATAAAACACTCACCCCGTCACCCCGTCAGGTTTTCAAGGTTAATCAAAAGATTTGTCAGTCAGTCAGGCGGAGCCATCTTTATCTTAATTTTTCTTAATCCAGAGATGTTTATTTTTGTCCGACTACTTAAATTCTTCCCAGTCACTAGTCACCTATTCACCAGTCACCAGTCATAGTGAACGGCAAAATCAGCACCCACTTAGCTGTAGCGGCTCGAACGAAATCATCCGCACCCCGATCCGAAATCAAGGCACTTTTCGACCTGCATTAAATTGAAACTAAGCTGGAAACATGAACCTGATCTAAACTAGAATATATACGTTTAATTATAGTATTAGCTGAAATTGCTAACACTAGTTAACTCCAGGAGTTGATAATCGTGAATGACGTGCTTGTAGCTGTCAAGATAAATAATATTGGACAACCAGGGTTTGTCAATGTTAGCATAGCCTTGCTAGTGGTCCTGGTTGTTTTCTTGACTGTTCTGCTGATAGCAGGGCTTTCTTATCTGCGGCTACCCAAGCTGATTGATAAACTGATGATTGATACACTGATTCAAAGTGTTTCTTTAGCAGAAGCCAGGGAGATTTATCAAGATGTGGTTGTTCCTAATCGGGACTGTCTCATCTGGGCGATTACATTGACGATCATCGATGTAATTATCCTGGCTATTCCGACTCCAAGCTGGATGAAATTATTAGAGTTTCCTCTAGGCTTACTGGTATCTATCAATATCACTTTTGTAGGGTTCAAACTATTTCAAGAATTATTCGAACACTATCTCCTGGGAATTGCCCTTGAAGACCAAAGAAAAATCAATACTGAATTGCTCGATCTTGCCAAGTTTCTGACCCAAGCGGTTATTGTCCTGATTGTTATATTTCTCTTTGCCCAGACACACCGAATTAATCTCATTGGCTTGGTAGCAAGTTTAGGGATTGGAGGTGTTGCGATCGCCTTTGCCTCTCAAAAGATTTTAGAGCAAATCCTCTGGAGTGTTGTCCTCTACATCGATCGCCCCTTCACGGTTGATGATTACATCCACCTAGCGGATGGAACTTTGGGTAGAGTCGAATCAATTGGGTGGCGTTCGACTAAAATTCGACTTTCGGGTAAGAATACCCTGGTCATTGCTCCCAACAGCAATCTAGCTCAGGTCAACATTGAGAATCTCACGAGAGCCAGAAGGGTTATCTCGATTGTTAATTTGACTTTCTTCAGGTCGATGTCTGATGAGGAAAAAGCCCTGATTCATCAACTCATTCTGGGAAGTACAAGCGACATTTTAGGAATTGATCATCGACTCACACAAGTTACGATTCAGGATGTGGCTGATGAAGCAGAGCAGAATTGCGTTCAGGCTCAAGTAAATTTCTTTATCCTGGGGGCTGCAGAGACTTCAATGGAGCTACGAAGAAGCCTACTTGAAATTGCTAGGGAAAATATTATTGAGAGGTTAAATGAATACGGCATTACCTTCAACTTTGAGGAAAAAACAATTGATATTGCGCAGCCGATGAATATCTGATGACATGGTAATCATTCTGATGATTTTTGGGGTTACTGAAGCCGATCAGGACATACAAAGGCAGGTCCTGGAATTAGCGCTGAGATTGGGACTATTTTTCCTGGGTGCAGTTATATCGCCAGTTGTTGGGCGATCGCTGCCTCAGCTATTGCGACTGGCGCTCCAATTTACTCTGCGCTACATCGAAATCGATGTTGCAGAGATTTACAATAGATTCATTAAACCATTTCGGATTTCACTCACGACAACAGGCACGTTGCTCGTCATTGCGCTTTCCCTGAATTTGCTCGTAAAGTATGAGGATCTTTATACATTCTTAGGTTTTTTTATCTATTTAGCATTGTCCGTCAGTGTTGCCTGGTTGGCCTCAAAAATTGCTCAACTGGTCATCCGTCAGTCTGTCATTAACCTGTTGCGGCGTCGGGGGGCAGAGGTTAATGAAGTTGTTCTCGTCTTTGAAACCCTCACCAATATCCTGATCGTCCTGTTTGCTGTGGTTATATTTGCCCAGGGGCTGAAGCTGGACCTGATTCCACTCTTAGCCAGTTTGGGAATTGGCGGTGTCGCAGTGGCCTTTTCTTCGCAACAGGCACTCCAACGGCTGATTGGAACCATAGAGCTGTATCTCGATCGCCCCTATCTCCCAGGGGAATATATTCGAGTGACCTTCAATCCTTACGCAGAAGATTTATATGGTCGTGTGGAATCCATTGGCCTGCGTTCGACCAAAATCCGGACGGTTGCCAAAAATACCCTCGTCATCGTTCCAAATTCACTGATGGCTGGGATTAATATTGAGAATATTACCCGGGGTAAAAAAATCATGGCCATGCTTAGCTTAGACTTTTTTCAACAGCTGAAAGAAGGCGAAAAAGCTTTGGTGAGGCAGGTGATTGAAGAGACGAGTAAGTCTTTTTGGGGCTTCGACAAAGCGAGTACATCCATTCATTTTTCCCAGCGGTCGGACAAACCGAGTACCCGTGTTCGGGTCAGTTTTTTTATCACAGGTTCAGGTGAAGATTCCCTGAGTTTACGCAAGCGCCTTCTGGAATTAGCCAATGATGAGATTGCCAAAGCACTGTTATCCTATAACCTCAGCTTCACAGTTCCAGAACCCATGGTTTACATCGATTCACCGATGTCCATCTAGACAATATTCTCAATAGATTCTGATACAACTAGCTACTTGAAGGTGAACGACATGAGTACTGAACCCTCCTCTGAACATAATTCCGAAAAACAAAGTCCCAATCAGGGACATGATATTTATCCTGAAACTCTCCAGGATGTTCACCAGCAACATTTAAACCTCAAGCTTGAGGTTGAGCAGCTCTACCGGAAAGTTGAGTTGATGCGTGGATTGTTTCAGACGCTGGTGAGTGGGCTGGTAATCGCCATCGTGATCGCAATCGGCATTTCTAGCTGGTTTGCCTATCGCCTTCTTACTCAGGAGCAGCGAGCTCGGCAGGAAGCAGCAAAGGCTGCGGCTACCCAGAAAGATATGCTGAAACAGGTTGAACAGTTGGAACAACAACTTCAGAGCCTGAGTCAGCAAGTTCAGGAAGAGCTGCCAAAACTGACAGATGCCACCCAGGCAAGTCAGCAAGAGTTGCAGCAATTGCGCGATCGCCTGGCTCAAGTCGAAGCTAAGCAGCGTAAGTCGGGTAACCCTTCTTCCACCCCCAGGGAACCCGCAAGGGCGCTGCCACCATAACGCGATAGCGATGTCAACAACTTAGGAGTTAAGCATTGACAGATTAACCAAAATATGCATTTGTTTAGAAGGGACAGAGCGATCGCTAACTTTCCCACCAGCATTTAGTCAGTTAAATCAGTCACAACAAATGAATAAAAACTTAATAATTAGGTGTCAGTTTTATATCTGATTTCTTCTACCGTTTCGCACCGGGAACTAGAAAGAAATTTAACTCTTGTTTAAGGTTGATAATGATACATACCAAGGTTAGTTGGGCTTCTACTGTTGGAATAGCGCTCACTATTTTGGCTAGTCTTTTCCTAACGGCTAGTCTTTTCCTAACGGGGAGAGAACAATCAGCAAGAGGAGAGTCTAGAGCCAGTTTTCTAATTTCTGAAACTTGGGATGAGATTGACCGCTGCTTTGTGTTGGTAGTGTTCGATCCTAACGATAGCTCGGTTAATTTTCGGAGCCGTCCGAATGGTCAAGTGCTTAAAACTCTTCCAAATTTGACATCAGTGTCCATGGAAGGTCCACCGTTGATTAATTCATCGTGGACTTTGGTTCAACTATCGGCAGAGGAAAAGGGCTATGTTTTTTCCGATTTTTTGTACCGAAAGATTTATACTGTTTTCGATGCTCAAGATCAATCAGCTAATTTGCGAAGCCGTCCCAATGGTTCAATCCTCCAGGCCGTTCCCAATGGGACAGAAGTAGAATTTAGAGGGGTTAGTGGAGCTTGGACACGGGTCAAACTCAAAACAGGTGCGGAAGGCTATATCTTCTCCGAGTTACTTAAAAACCCAACCTGTTTTTAATACCAATCTATAGAACCCATTTGGGATCTCTAAGAGCGGTAGCGATCGCCCAACTAATCTTTTCAGCCATTTGCCTGACAAAACAGAGATTAACCGGTGTTAATGCGTAACTCCTACAACTTTTCAAACACGCTCTGAGGAGCCAGAGCGTATGTGCAAATCTCGTTGGGGAAAGGGAATCTCAATTTGATGTCGTCGCAGCGCGGCTGCAATGTGGAAATACATATTGCTTTTGATCGCAGGTTGCTTGCTGGGATCTGCAATCCAAACTAGCAGCTCAAAGTCCAGAGCACTATTACCGAATCCTTTGAAGAAAACTTGAGGTTGTGGATCAGACAAAACATCAGGACAATCAGATGCAGCCTCCAGCAGCGCTTTTTGCACGACATTGACATCAGAGTGATAGGCAACCCCAACCGGCAGGTGAAGGCGGGAAACTGGGTTCAGATGACTCCAGTTGATCACCTCGCTTTCGAGAAAGCGCGAATTAGGCACAATGATGGAAACTTGATCCAGAGTTCGGATCAGGGTACTGCGCCCACCGATACGCTCCACGGTGCCCATATACTCATCCACTTCAATAAAATCACCCACCTGAATTGGGCGCTCAAAGATTAACACAATACCGCTACCAAAGTTTCTGGCAATGTTCTGGAAGCCAAAACCAATTCCAACACCCAACGCACTGGCTAGAATCGTCAGAGAACTCAGATCGAGCCCCCAAACCTGCAACAGCACGATCGCGCCAATGGATATGAGCGTGTATTTTGTGACAGTGGCAATGACTTCCTGAGCACCCCGATTAATAGCTGTCAAACGCAAGACGCGGAAACGCAGGAAATTGGTTACTGTGCCGGCAAACACTACCAGTCCTAGTAACAAGCCAATCAGAATCAGGAAGTCGATGACAGAGTAGGAGTTTTGACCGAAGGAGAGAATGGGGGATGTAAAGCTGGCAATCAGACTATTGGCAATGTTGTAGCTCCACTGCCGCGTGATAGGAAACAGATTGGTCGCGTAGAGTGCTACAGCTACCCAAAGTGTTGCCCGTGCCAGTAAAAGCGTCAGGTCGAGAAATAGCTTCAATGCCCGCGATTCGTACTCATCAGACTCCCCATCGGATACCAGGATTTGTGGTGCTCTTCGCTCCCATCGCCGCCATAACCTTCCCAACCCCCAATGAAGGGCGATCGCCAACAGCACAGCGCCAGCAACCAGCAGCGATGCCCACCAGAGAAACTGGATTCTCCTTTCTTTCTGAGCCTTTTGCACTGCCTTGCGAATTTGCTCAGACCAGATTTTAGCCTGTTCTTCGGGTGTGCTGCCAAAAACCGCATCGCGTTGGGTGACAGTCAACAGGTAGCGGTCATCGATCAGAATGGTTGGGGATTGATTGCGTATCTCTATTCTGATGTCGGGAGGTTTCTGGGATTCCACCACTGCTTGGAGTTGAGAATTGATCCAGTCTGCCCGTCCCTGGGCGGGAAATTGCTCAGAGCTACTGACCTGGAAAATTTTCCGACCATCCAGAACTACCGGAGCCCCTTTACTGGACTGCGCCATTGCTGGCGTTAAAAGTAACGCTAAGAGAAGCGCGATGATGATCCCGATGATTTGTAGGGATTTGGAACTCTGGGATGGACGGCGATCTCGATTGTGTGTCATCGGACTAACTCTTGTCTTTGGAGAGCAAATTAGATGAGAGCATCCCATTTTTTCACATGACACTTTCAATTATGCCTTGAAACCCCAGTATTCTCGTTAGTTTGCTTAATAGATTTACGAAAATGGGATGCTCCCAACTAGGTTGAGTGACTCTCACCGTTGAACGCTGCGCTTTATAACGGGAAATTGTTGATTTCTCTGAATAAGGGGGATTTCTCAATAATTCTCTAAATACTTCGGATATCTTATAAAATTTAATGATCGACAAGAAAACTGGATCTATATTTAATTTATTACCAAGTTAATTTGGTCCTTGAAAGCCCTCGTAATTAAAATGGCACGAACCCCAAATAACGGTAACGAATCGGAGTCGAATTCTCCTCAACAGTCAGAATTAGAGACTAATAGAACTCCTCGAGGACAGAGGAGACGTCTATTCATCTGGCTTGGTGTCGTTTTGCTAGTTGGCGTTGGCGGAGGATTAACCTATGCCTGGATTTTCATTCAACGACAGTTAGCACCACTGGTAGCCCAAAATCTCACCTTGGCAATAAATCGTCCAATAAATGTGGGTAAGGTAGAAAGTTTTTCCCTCACAGGTATCCGCTTTGGTGCAAGTGAAATACCAGCAACTGTCTCTGACACAGACAGAGCTTCTGTAGAGGCTGTGAAGGTGGCTTTTGACCCGGTGCAGTTGATTTTTAATCGCACCTTGCGTATGAGTGCCACCCTCATTAATCCTGATGTTTATATTGAACAGGATCTGGATGGAGTTTGGGTGGCGACGAAGTTTGAAGAAGAATTACCCCTTAAAATTGATTTACAGACGATTAGGATAAAAAACGCTAATGTTACTGTAGTGCCGAGGTTTGAAGGGCAGCTACTTGAACCACTAACAATTGCTCTAGATTCTGGCAAAACTAATTTTCTCAACAATTACAAGCTGATTCAGTTCGATACCAAAGGTTATTTAGCCCAGGGGAAGCTTAATTTGAGCGGAGATATACGCCCCAAAACAGGTGTAAAAAAACTGGCAATCTCCGCAGAGAAAATTGATGTTACTGAAATAAATGACTCTTTTTTAAGAGAGTTTTTTAAAGGCAAAACACTGCCATTTAATATTAAATCAGGGCAAGTTAATGCCAAGATAGATGCAGAAATAAAAGGCAAACAAATCACTTCTGTTACAGGCACAGCTAGTATAGAAAACCTCACAACCAAAATTGCTCGACAGCCAAACCTACCAGTTGCCAAAACTAACGGGAAATTACGCTTCCAAGGAACAGAGGTTGAGCTAGAAAATTTCGTTACCCTTATTGGTGAGATTCAGGTAAACACCGAGGGAGTGATAGGTATAGAGTCCGGCTTCAATTTAACAGCTAAAACAGGAGCAGTTGAAGCGCAGAAGCTTTGGCAGACTGCGAATTTCCAAGAGTTACCAGTGCCAGTCTCAGGAGCAATAGAAACCACTCTTCAGGTAACTGGAAACCTCCCTCAGCCCAAGATTTCTGCCCTAGTCGCCACCACTAAAGTAACCCAGATAGACAAGGTAAAGTTTAGCACCATCAAAGCTAAGGCAGCACTGGCGGGTTCAAACCTTGTCATTGAAGACTTCCAGGCAATACCAACCGTCGGCGGTCAAATTAAGGGGAATGGTCGAGTAATCCTGGGAAAAGATCCCAGTTTAGTCTTTAATTTCGGAGCCAACAACCTACCTTCAGGAGCGATCGCTAGTCTTTATGGTACCAATCTACCCATTCCAGTCAGTGCTATCTCCGGACAGGCGAGAATTTTTGGACCCTTAGGCAAACTAGAAGAATTGAACGCTACTGGTTTTGCTGGACTCAATCTCGGTGGTGGAAAGGTAACAAGCAATATTCAACTAGTAAAAGGAAGCTGGCAAGGGGAGGTTCAGGCTTCTGGCGTGCAACTTTCTCGTCTACCCCAAATCCCTGTGCAATTAAAGGGTGAAGTCAACGGCAATCTTAAGATATCAGGTAGTTTAGAAAATTTGTCTGTGTCAGTGATTAAAGGAAATGGTGCTGCTAGCCTCTATCTTCCCAAGGGTGATGGCAAGGTAACAGTAACCAATGTGCAATTGGCAAACAACCGCTGGCAAGCCAAAATACAAACCCAGGGATTACAATTAGCAAATCTTTCTCCCCAAATTCCTGCTGCGTTAGGTAGTTCCCTAACAGGGAATTTTGACTTAAAAGGCAGTCTCACATCCTTTAGCCCAGAATCTATTGAAGGTTCTGGAGGTGGAAGTCTAAATCTTGCTGGGGGTAATATTAACGCTACCGCCAAGCTGAATAAGGGGAACTGGCAAGCTAAGGTTATTGCTACTGGATTAGAAACTAGGCGTTTTGCCTCCTTTCTTCCAACTGCGGTACAAAAGTTTGCGCCCTTACTTGGCCAGGCAAATGGTACTTTTAATCTTGCCGGAAATCTGAATAATTTAACAGCCCAAGGAATTCGCCTCACTGGTGATGGGGGTATTGGTGTGGCAGGTGGCACTGTCACGGCAACTAATGTGCAGTTGGCAAATGGAAACTTCCAAGTAGTTGTTGCCCCCAGCAATATCCAGCTAAGTTCTTTCTCAGATCAATTGCGGGGAAATTTGGAGGGCTCTCTTAACTTCAATGGGAACCTGGCTAATTTGAATCCAGCGGGAATTAAAGCTGTTGGTGAAGTCAATTTTAGTGAAGGAGTTGCCCTGATTGAAGGGCCATTGACAACAAAGATTAGCTGGAATGGCAATCGGCTGGATATTCAAGAAGCACAAGCCCCTGGTTTAAATGCTAGGGGTTTTGTTGATACTAATTTGGCAAAATCTGGGTTGGATATAGTTCAACGGTTTAATCTCAATGTTCAAGCTGAGGGACTTAATCTTGCCAAACTCCCCTCAACCCTACCTGATGTTGCTGCTGATGTGACTGTGGCAGGTTCGGTAGATTTTGATGGCACAATTGCTGGAACTCCTACAGCACCTAATGTTAGCGCCTCCTTAGCTTTGCGCAACCTTGCCTTGCCTGCTCATGTCTCCTTTGCCTTCGATCCTTTGTTAGAGGGAACTGTAAACTCAACCCCAGGGAAGGGATTAAACTTACAGCTAGCAGGAAAGGAGGACCAAATTCAGCTAGCTTTAGGGGCAGATTACCTGCCTGAGTCTTTTTTGGTGAGGCTTGATGAATTTGTAGCTAGGGGCGATCGCCAGGGAGATTTGTTGTTGGTAAGTACCGAAAATTTACCCCTGGCTCCCATCAAGGAGGTTGCACTCTTCGCCTTGGAGAGGTTACCTAATGTTTCCCTAGATATTCCTGTGGCGATCGCCACTCAAACTATCTCAGGCAAACTCTCCAGTGACCTCAGGATTAATTTAAGGACTTTTGGCGTTTCTGGAGAAGTAGCGATCGCCTCTCCTGTCATAGGCGAACTCCAAGGGGACGAATTTACTGGCAGCTTCCAATATACTGACGGCGTTGCTGCCATCAATGAAGCTAAATTCCAAAAAGGCGACAGTCAATACACCCTCCTTGACGCCAGCTTCACCCCCACCCCAAAAGGTCCCGAATTCCAAGCCAAAGTCCAGGTTGATCGAGGTAAAATTCAGCAAATTCTGTCAGCCGCAGGAATCTTTGAGTTTGAGGATCTGCACCGCTACACTTCTCCTTCTTCTGTGACTTACGGCAGTGCTGCTGATTTAGGTGAAATCTCCAGAGGATTTCCATCTAAAGCACCAATAATACAACAACTAAGACTTCTTTCTGGAGTCGAGGCATGGCTGCAAAGACAAAAAGAGCAGAAAGAAGCTTCTCCCATACCAGAACTTGCCAAGTTAGAAGGCAACTTCAGCGGTAGCCTCACAGTTTCTGGCTCTCCCGCTTCTGGCATTGACGCCAAATTTAATTTCCAAGGAGAAGAATGGGAATGGGGACATTACAATGCCGAGGAAGTCATCGCCCAAGGAAGCTTCCAAAATGGTCTCCTGACTATCCTCCCAGTACACCTCCAACTTGCCCAAGACAGCTCTATCTCTTTTTCGGGTAGTTTGGGAGCAGAAACCCAATCAGGACAGCTAAAAGTAGTTAACCTGCCAATTGCCCTCATCCAGAAAGTGGTTGAATTGCCCCCGGCGATTCGCTTGAGTGGCAGTATTAATGCCACTGCTGCTCTGGCTGGAAGCAAAGAAAATCCTCAAGCCAGAGGAGAAGTAAGTGTAATAGATGCCACTATTAATCAAAAACCCATTCAGTCAGCTCAGGGCAGCTTTTCTTATAATAATTCCCGCCTCGAATTTTCTGCCAGAAGTATCCTAACTGCTGATTCGAACCCCCTGAAGGTAACTGGCAGCATCCCCTACAAACTTCCCATTACCTCAGTAGAACCTGATAGTGACAAACTCAGCGTCAGCGTCAATGTCAAAGATAAGGGACTAAGTCTCTTGAACCTGTTCACAAAGGGGCAAGTTGTTTGGATTGATGGCAAAGGCGAGGTAAAGTTAGATATTTCCGGCACTTTTAACCAAGAAAAAGGTCGCCCTGAAGAACTCATTGCCCAGGGGGTTGTGGATTTGGAAAAAGCGACCGTTTCTGCCCAAGCTTTGCCCGATCAACCAATCACCGATATTAATGGTAAAATTTTGTTTAACTTTGACTGGATTGAGGTAGAAAGTCTCCGGGGTAATTTGAGTACAGGTGAAATCTCGGTGGCGGGCAACTTGCCTATTTTCCAACCCACATCCCAAGACAATCCCCTAACTGTGACTCTCCACCAATTGGCACTAAATCTCAAAGGTCTCTACGATGGCGGTGTCAAAGGGCAGGTTAAGATTACTGGCAGCGCTCTAGAACCTAATATTGGTGGAAAGATATTATTGTTTGATGGTCAAGTGCTGCTACCAGACTCCGCTGTTGGAACTGGGGTTAAAGTTAGTAGCAATGGCACGGCTGAGGAGGCAGAAAACATCGAGTTTAATAATTTGATGCTGACCTTAGGGGAAAATGTAGAAGTAGCTAAATCTCCTATTTTGAATTTCCTCATCAGTGGTAGCCTTAACATCAACGGCACATTTAATAACATTCGTCCTAAAGGCACTATCAAGCTACAAAGGGGTCAAATTAACCTCTTTAGTACCCAATTCCTGTTGGAAAGCGACTATAACAATGTTGCTGTGTTTACTCCCAAGCAAGGACTTGACCCCAATCTAGATGTGCGGCTGATGACTTCTGTGATAGAAACAGCTCGCAAACCGATTCTGATCGATGCCTCATCTGCTGAAGTTAGCGATACCACTGTTAATTTTGGCAGTTCACAAAGGATTCGCATCCAGGCAAGGGTATTTGGACTTGCCAGTAAACTTAACGATAATCTCAAGTTAACCAGCATTCCTCCCCACAGCAAAGCGGAAATCGTTAGCCTTTTGGGAGGTAGTTTAATCGAAACTGTCGCTAGGGAAGGCGCTCCCTTGGGGCTAGCAGAGCTAGCAGGTTCGGCAGTCTTAGGAAGTTTTCAAGACTCCATCGGCAAGACTTTCGGTTTGAGTGAGTTTCGCCTCTTCCCCGTATTAATTACCGACGAGCAAAGAGGCAGTTCTAGGCTGGGGCTTGGTACTGAGGCTGGGGTTAACATCGGTGACAATGTTTCTCTTTCTGCGGTGAAAATTTTTGCTGGTGACAATCCCTTCCAGTACAATATCCGCTACCGCTTAAATGAAAATACTGTTCTGCGCGGTGCTACTGACTTTTCTGGTAATAATAGAGCGTCAGTTGAGTATGAAATCAGGTTCTAGAGCGTCAGTCCAGTAGAAGTGTTTGACCGGGGATTGGCGATGCCGACGCGCAGAAATCTTTGATGCGCGAGCATTGCAGTGATTGGTGATTTTTTCTTCACTTCACCAGCCCAGAGCGCAGGGCACGGACAGCTGCCTGAGTGCGATCGTCAGCGCAGAGTTTATTCAAAATACTGCGAACGTGAGTCTTTACAGTGCCTAAACTGATGTAAAGCTTTTCACCGATCGCCGTATTGCTGTATCCACCTACGATAAGCTCCAGCACTTCCAGCTCCCGCTTCGTCAACGGATAGGTTTTCAGATCCTGCTCCTCTTCCAGCTCTAGAGCTTTGATGGTTACTGTTTTATGCTGAGCTGCTTCCGAGGAGCTAGACTGTACCTTGCGAACCTGCTGCAAGACGACGCTGGCAATTGCTGGATCGATCCAGGAGTGACCCTCATAGGTAGTTTTCAGAGCCTCTAGAAGTTGATCGGTGTTGATATCTTTGATGCAATATGAGTCGGCTCCAGCTGCAAAAGCAGCTAACACCTCTGGCTCATTATCATGCATCGTTAAGATGAGGACTTTCGTTTTAGGTTTTTCAACTTCTGACTGGGACTCCCTAAACCGTCGCGTCAGCTCAATGCCATCCATGTCGGGCAAACCAATATCCACAATGGCGACGTCAGGCTGATACTCGTTTAGTAGCTTGAGTCCTGTAGCTCCATTGGCAGCTTCACCAACAACTTGAATCTCATCTTGTTGCTGCAAAGCCGTTCGCAGTCCCATCCGAGTCAGGTCGTGATCTTCAATTATGGCAACGCGAATCTTGCTCATCTTTTATCTCCAACGCTAAAAAAAATACGCCTATGGGTAGAAGAGGAAACGCCTGGAAGCCAGATAAACTATTTTTAACCAGGGCTAACTCCTCAAGAGTGGTCAGTCAAATCTGAAATATGTAGGCTGGATCGGATGGCAGAGGTTCTCAAAATTATAATAATGTATGGTTGAGAGTCAGCTAGGTGAGGGGTCTGCTTTTCGAGTTGAGCTGCCGCGTCAAGTCTGCCCGGCAAACTTAGCCCTCAAGGGTTGACAACAGTGAAGCATGAAGAATTCATCCCTATCTCAAGCTAATGGCGATCGCATTCTAGTAGTTGATGACTCTTTCGATAACTTGTGCTTGATTCAAGCCATCTTGGATTCAGCAGGCTATCAGGTGAGCTTGGCTGAGGATGGCCCATCAGCTCTGGCTCAAATTGAAGAGTCTCCGCCCCATCTGGTGTTGTCGGATGTAATGATGCCAGGGATGGATGGCAATGAAGTGACTCGACGGATTCGGCAGCAGGCGAACCTGTCCTTCATCCCCATTTTGCTAATCACTGCTCAAGAGCAGGCGGATGTTGTGGAGGGTTTAGATGCGGGGGCTGATGATTTTATCCGCAAGCCTGTGGAGGTGGATGAGTTGCTGGCGCGGGTGCGATCGCTCCTGCGGCTCAAGCACAGTATTGATGAACGGGAACAGATGGCTCGCATGCGAGAAGATTTTGTCTCCCGCCTCACCCACGACCTGCGGACACCGCTGGTGGCGGCAGACCGAATGCTGACTTTATTTGAGCAGGGAGCTTTTGGGGAGCTTTTTCCTGGGATGCAAGAGGCGATCGCCACAATGAGAGCCAGCAATCAAAACCTGCTGGAGATGACAAATACATTGCTGGAAGTCTATCGCTACGAAGCTGGTCGTAAAACTCTGACGTTCTCGCGCTTTAACCTGCGGGAGCTGATTGAGGAAATGGTACAGGAGCTGATGCCCCTAGCCGAGCAAAAAGCGATCGCGTTGACTTTCGACCCCGGAAAGTCAGGAGATAGTGCTGTTGAGGACAATGAAAATGAAGTAGTAGGAGCTCGATTAGAACTGCGACGAGTTTTGACTAACTTAGTGGGCAATGCCATCAAGTTCACGGATTCAGGATCAGTGACCATCCGTCTCCAAAAGACTCCCGATTTTGCAGAAATTGAGGTTCAAGACACAGGCTCTGGTATCTCTACCGAAGACCAAGCCATGATATTTGACCGATTTCGCCAGGGTAGCCACAAGCGTTCAGGTAGTGGTTTAGGACTGCACTTGACTCGTCAGATTGTGGAGGCGCACCAGGGGAGCATTGAGGTTAAGTCGGAGTTGGGGCAAGGAAGTCTATTTACAGTCCGATTGCCAGTTCAACCGTTTTTTTAAACCTACCCAGACTTACCCAATACTGGACATGTCTGGACAGACGAACTCAAACGGTGAGAGTTACTGAAGTCAAATCGCAAGCGTATCCACCATCTGGTTTCTGCTTGGTTTGGCTCTGGAAGGATAAGTTTTTACGCCTTACCTTCCTCGACCATTCCTTAACCTGCGACTCCCAGTTAGAGATTCCATAATAGTCGTGACGACTCGAAATTGACTTCTTTAAGGATTTATTCAGTTGATTCCAACCACTCCAAACGTGCTTTCTCAAGTTCACCTCAAGATAGGCGGTTAAGGAGTGGGGTTTGAGTCTTTCCGATAGCTTCATGCCCCGTCGAGCAAGGACAAGAGCAGCAGCTACCGCATTACTAATCCCGTACATTCGGACATATTTTACCAAGCCAATCACACTTGAGTAAGCGGGATTACAGTAATGTAGTTTAATTCCTCGATTACCCCCGATAGAAGACAATAACTCCAGCAATCTAGCGTAAGCCCATCCACTTAGCATTCGAGCATATTTAGATCCTCCTTTCTCTCTTAATTGACTCTTTTTCTGACTAAACTCTAATTTTTCTACCACCACAGGACTTGCGTAATGTTCAGCCAACTGAGCAATCTGAAGACAAGCTTGAGTTAACTGAGCATCCATCTGGCCAGTAGGGAGTCCTTGAACTAACTTAATTTGTCCATGGGCTTTTAAATTCCCCTGATAATCGACTCTTGCCCATCCAATGGCAGAAGGGTTGATATCTAAACCAATACAACCATAGTGAATTGAACGGGAAACTGGGGGAACTTTAACGGGGGTAAACTGAACAGCAGCATTCCAATGATCATGCTTATAGAAGAAATGCCATGTTTTTGCGCCCTCCATCGGCATTCGGTTAATCTTACGCTTAAAACCCCCTAAGTTAACGGAAACTTGCTTACGGGAATTCATGCTCTACGCTTTCTATTATCTCCCCTTTTGGGTCTGACTTTTCACGGCATCTTTTTCGGTTCTCCGGCGATCGCCAAATTCCCATTCTCCAAGCCTGATTCTTTCGTTGTTCATTATCATTAAGTATAGATTACTGAGAATAAGCCTTGGAGGGAAACCCTTATTTAAAGGGGCTTTCTCCAGATGCCGTGAAAAGTCAGCTTTTGGGTAGGTCTGTCAATTTATGGGGAGCTTTTTAGACACTGCTATCTAACCCTGAAACTTAATTGTTAAATTTTGAATTTTGAATTGCTTAGTCCTCAGTCTTCACCGAATCACCACCGAAAATTCCCTGCAATCCAGACATGGGCTGACTTACCTTGATGCCGTATCGGGTAATCTCCAGCTCCCGCAGAGTTTTCTCAAAGTCACTCAGTCGTTTTTTCACCACCCCGATGGACTTGCGCAGCTCCACTCTTCCGTCCAGATGACGATCCATGTAGCGCATCAGAATCAGGTTATCTGCTAGGTAGGTGAAACCAGCCTCTGTGGCTCGATAGTTACTTGTGAGGGTCTCTGTTTCGTTAATTAAAATCACCGTCACCCCCACATTGCTCAGGTACTTGCACAGAGAATGGAGATAGCTGAGGAGATCTTCCCCCTGCATCGACAGGCTATAACCAGAAATGCTGTCCAGCATGACAATCTGCACGCTCTTGTGCTCTACCTCATGACGCACAATACTGGCAAACTCGTCGGGTGTGTATTGAAGAGGTTCAATTTTCACAATAGAGAGAGACCCCTGCTCAATCATGGCTCGCGCTGGAATGTTGACTGACTCAGAGCGCTTCAGGATAATCTCCACCTCCTCCTCGAATGTGTAGACGACGGAGCGCTCACCCCTACCAGCAGCCTCTTTCATGAACTGGAGGCCAATGGTTGTTTTACCGACACCGCTGGGGCCGCTAAATAGGGTTATAGTTCCTCTCTCGATTCCTCCATGCAGTAGCTCATCCAAGGTGGGGATACCAGAGGAAATCGGCTCAGGCATAAACTCGCGCTTATAGGCTCTGGGCAGCAGCTTCGGGAAGACCTCCATTCCTTTAGAACTTAATCGCATTGAGTGGAGACCATCGCGGAAATCGGAGCCGCGAAACTTAGTGATGCTGACTATCCGTCTTTCATCTGTCAGATTCAGACTAATCACGCCATCGCTCATAAACTGCAAATCGCTGTCTGGGGTCTCTTGGCTGCTTTCAGAGGTGAATAGCACCGTTGCCCCCTCCTGAAGCAAGAATCGCAGGCAGGAAAGTACTTGCTTGCGAAACTGGAAAGTATCAGAGGCGAGATAGCGGAACTGGGTCATAGAGTCAATAAAAATTCGCTGTGGCTTAAGGGACTTGACCTGTTCAACAATCTTTTGGGTAATGGGTTCTCGCTCTACCTCAGCTGGGGAGAAGATGTCGTAGGTCTGAACCTTAGTGAAAAAGTCTGAGTCAGGACTCAGATCGAGAAAGGTCACTCCCTTGAGGTCAAGACCGACGTTTTCACCGTTTTCCAGAATCTGACCTGCAGGCTCGCCTAAGGTGATAAGCAGAGTCTTTTCACCGCTGGCAGCACCAGCTGCTAGGAAGTGAGCGCCGAGGGTTGTCTTGCCAGTGCCAGGACCGCCACGCACGAGATAGGCTCTGGTTGGAATGAACCCCCCGTGGAGTATTTCATCAAGCCCTAGAATTCCAGTAGATTGACGAAGTGTCGCTGACTTTCCCTTTGAAGATTTGCTCACGTTACACAGATGCTAAACCAAAATATCTATAGAGAAGTATAATGAACTACTCCGTCCCAGGTCAGTACGGATGATTGAGATGACCCGAATCCTGCTGCTGCTAGATCACAGAGAAAACTGCCGCTTGCTCTCAGAGTTATTCACTCAGTACTATGAGGTGCTATCACCTGAATATGGTGCAGGGGAACAGCAAGTTAAAGCCCTTCTAGATGAATCTTTTGATTTATGTATCCTGGACGGTCGTGCTTTAGACCGACTTTGGCAGCAGATCGAGGAGAGACGAAAAGCCTCCAGACCCGTTTTTCTGCCCGTCCTCCTGATCGTTGCCCGAGGCCAAACTGGAATTGTGAATCGGCAGCTTTGGCAGAGTGTGGATGAAGTAATCGCTGTTCCTATTGAAAAGGCAGAACTGCAGGCGCGGGTAGCAATTCTGCTGCGAGCAAGACAGTTCTCGTTAGATCTCAAGGTGGCCAATGAGCAACTTGAGGAAATGAATCGGCTTAAGTCTCGGTTTGTATCGATGGTGTCCCACGAGTTCCGCAATCCACTTACTGCAGTCTCAGGTCTTGTGCAATTGCTGGAACGTCAGGGTGACAAATTACCCCAAGAGAAAAAGCGCGAATACTTCCAGCTAATTCGAAAATCGATCAAGCGTTTGACTGCCCTAGTGGACGATGTGTTGGTCATTGGTCGAGTCGGGGTTGGAAAGCTCAAGTTTGAACCTGTACCCCTAGAGCCCGAAAAGTTCTGCAGCGGTCTTGTGAAAGAGGTTAAGTTCAGCGCTGAGAGTCTGCATCAGATTGACTTTGTGACTGAAGGGATACCTGTAATGGCTCATATGGATCAGAAGCTACTGCGCCATATCCTCACCAATCTGCTTTCCAACGCAATTAAGTATTCGCCAGAGGGAAGTACTGTTCGCTTGACCCTCTCCTACCAAAATAATCTGGCTCTATTCCGAGTCCAAGATGAGGGCATTGGAATTCCGCTAGATGACCAACAGCGACTATTTGAGCCCTTTCATCGAGCTGCTAATGTTGGCAAGATTTCTGGGACTGGCCTTGGACTCGCCATTGTGAAACAATGCGTAGACCTGCACGGAGGGCAAATCACAGTCACCAGTGAGCTTGGAGTGGGCACGACGTTTGAGGTCGTGCTGCCCTTGAGTAGTTAGATCATTGAGCAAAGCAAATCGGCCAAGAAGCCTCAGAAGGGCTGAAAACAGATAACCTGAGATCGTTCATCACTCCTCTACCAACTACTTATGACCACACTTCTTGCCAGGAAACTCTACCAAAAGGATGAGTTCACTGCTCAAATATTTCCATCTGCATGTAGATTTTATTCTTATTGGCTTCAGATTCAATAGGGGTATAGAAGGAAAACAAATAGGAGACCTTTAATGACTACAGAGACAAACACTATCATTAAGCGCACTGATTTGCTCAATCAGCTCTTATTCGATCGCAGCGCCGCTGAGGAAATCCGTCGGGTAGACCAGCTATGGCTTGAGGTGAAAGCTGACAGGATACGCATAGGGGTTGTTGGATACTCAATGCAAATGTTTGAGCAAGACAGGGCACTGTCTCTTATTCGACAAGGGTTTGATTCGATAGAAATGGCAGGTGTAATTGAGGTGGTTTCTGGCTTAACTCGATTAGGAATTCCGGCCCTCGCCTATGAAGAAGCTGTACGACGCGGTTGGAAAACTGTTGGTGTTGCCTGTTCTAAGGCGTTTGAGTACGAATGCTTCCCGGTTGACGAAACAATCATTGTTGGAGATGAATGGGGGGATGAGAGCCAAACCTTTCTTGACATGATTGATGTGCTGGTTCGGATTGGAGGAGGACTGCAAGCTCACCGAGAATGCTTTTTAGCAAAAAAGCAAGGCAAACAAGTTATTGAATTTGAACTCCCTACCCTAGTGAATATAAAGCTTCAGGATTCCAGAACTTATTCTAGAAAAGAATTAATATATCCTGCTGGCTTCTGAATTCTGGTTGAAAGCAATGTCTAATCTCAAAGCTATCCGCAATCGCATTCAGTCGGTCAAAAACACGAAAAAGATTACAGAGGCAATGGGTCTAGTGGCAACAGTCAAAGTGCGTCGCGCCCAGGAACAAGTATTTGCCACCCGCCCCTTTGCTGACAACTTGGCACGGGTGATCTATAGCTTGCAAAATCGGCTGCGGATGGAAGATTTTATTCTGCCCCTATTCAAGCAAAGGGAACTGCGCTCTGTGGGGCTACTAGTAGTTTCCTGCGATCGCGGTTTCTGTGGTGCCTACAATACCAATGTCATCCGCCGCGCCGAACAACGCGCTCAGGAATTAC
>JBFRWF010000396.1:0-6927 GCA_051439465.1 Xenococcaceae cyanobacterium
GAATTGATCAGCCCTTTGATAGCCTTTCTAAATAGCTTCAAAAATAGCAGCGCGGGGACTCTTAGGGGGACGAGTCGGGAGCGAGAGAAAAGAGATTCTTGTCTACTTCTCACTAGCCGACGTGAAAGCCACTTGAGTTGACTTTTCACCATTGCTCTCGATTGTTTTTGGAGCTGCCGCAGTAGTTTCTGGACTCCCTTGGCTCGCTTTTGCCTTGACATAATTTCCTGCCAAAGTTTAGTGATGTTATTGAGCTGGTTGACTGACAAATCTTAGAGAATATTTATCTGAAATAACAGTTTCATTTTTTCTCTATGCTCTATCTTATTGTAAACTTTCAGGGTCAGCCCAGTCAAGATGGTCTGACCCCAACCAACTGATTATCAATAAACTTGGATAATTCTCAATAAACTTATCAATTTCTTAGGTGTATCGACCTGCAAACATAATCACCCAAACCTGCAAACATCAAATTTTTGAGCCTCTGGGAATGATTTTCTCCCTTGTCTTCTGTCTTATAATTTTGTCACATAACATTAATTTTTATGAAGATTATTTGCTCTTAAGTAATAGCCGAAGCCCGTGGCGGTCGCCGTTTATACATGAGATTGTGGTATATACATAGGGTTGAGGTCAAGGTTTGTTACTTTTCTTAATATCTATGTCCCATTCTGCACGTATCTCGGCTATACTCCAAAATGGGAAGAGAATTTTCGTAAGTATCCCCAAGATAAAAATTTTCTAAAAATAAATGGAATTAAAAACAAAAAAATTCATTTTTATAGTTGCCTGTCCCGTTCATAAACAACATTATTACCAAGTCTAATAGCAGCTCATTCTCTATCTCACTTTTTGTAGGACATTTGCCAACAAAGTCAAATTTTACGCGAACTATTCTGTTAAGAGCTTATCTGGCAAAAAACTGAAGCTGAAAGAACAAAATAGTTAATGGGAAGAGGGGGAAGAGGGGGGAGATTCTTCGGAGTTTTTGTTCTCCCGGAGTCTCATCATCACCAACTGGTTTTGACCACCCCCATTCCCCACTTCCCAGTTTGTTTACCTCTTAAATGGAGAGTTAAGGATGAAACTTGCATCGAACAGTCCCGTCTTTCTGGTGGGATGTCCGCGTTCAGGGACAACTTTGTTACAAAGTCTGCTGACAGCACATCCCAAGATTGCTTCATTTCCAGAATCAAAGTTTTTTCAGTACCTTGTGCCTGAATACGAACCTCGGAGGCGTTCATTAGGTGTAGCATCACGTCGATTGCGACCCATGCTTGAACAGTTCTTTGAGGAAATTGGTTATCCTGAAATGAAGCAGCACCTGCCTAATATGCCTCAATTCTTAGGTCAGTACACACGCAAGTTTATCAAAATTCTAGATCGGATCGCACAAAAACAAGGGAAGAGCATTTGGGTAGAAAAAACCCCCGAACACTTAGAATACATTGAATACATCGAAAAATTTGTGCCTGAGGCTTTGATTATACACATTATCAGGAATGGCTCAGATGTGGTGGCATCTTTATATGAAATGGGGCAAAAGTATTCATCTACGTGGGATGTATTAGAAATTGACTCTTGCATCGATAAATGGATTAAATTTATAGAAATTAGCCGTAGCTATTTACACAAGCCTCATCATACTATGGTAAGATACGAACAATTGGTAGAAGATCCCCAACCTGTGCTCATGAAAGTCTGTGAATTTATTGGAGTTGAGTTCAATGAGAGTATGCTTCAAGATTATCGAGTAGTAGCAAAACAGTTGATTCGGGATAGAGAAAAGTGGAAAGCATTAGTAAGTGAGCCAATCCAAAATAATAATTCTTATAAGTTCTACAAGTTATTCGATGAAGCGCAACAGCAATATATTCTTGAGCGGCTGTCGGGGGTCAATTTGGACGAGTGAATTGAGCTATTGAGCTTACGTGACATCAACTTTAACTTGAAAATTGAAGAATTTATAACGGGGGA
This sequence comes from Xenococcaceae cyanobacterium, assembly GCA_051439465.1. Taxonomy (GTDB): domain Bacteria; phylum Cyanobacteriota; class Cyanobacteriia; order Cyanobacteriales; family JBFRWF01; genus JBFRWF01. The sequence goes on from JBFRWF010000396.1 coordinate 1,978, forward strand.
TTGAACCCGCCGTTATAAATTCTGTGATTGGGAACTGGGAAACTCAGTAGATCGAAAAGTTACTGGTCAAGGCTAGGTTCAACCCGACCAGAATATACGTGAAAAGATACATGCTGCGAGTATTCCTGTAGCATCCGCAAGGAGTGCAGCCACAAGAGCATGGCGGATACGAGTTATGCCAACCGCCCCGAAGTAGACCGCAAGTACATAAAAGGTGGTTTCAGTGCTTCCCATCATTGTGGAAGCGACAAAAGCACTGTAGGAATCAGGTGCTCGCTGTATTAACTCGCTCATTACGCCAAAGGCTCCGCTTCCAGAAAGGGGTCGTACAAGAGCCATGGGCAGGACTTCCGCCGGCATGCCAATCAGGTTAGTGTAGGGACTGAGAAAATCAATAAGTCTCTCCATTGCGCCCGAAGCTCGAAACATCCCAATGGCGACGAGAATCGCCACCAAAAATGGGATGATGCGAACGGCAATATCAAATCCCTGCTTGGCACCTTCAGTAACTGCTTCATACACTTTTACACCTCTCCCAACTCCGTAGGCGAGAATGAGCAGTATCAAAGCCGGCATCAACCAGTGCGAAAGGAAATCCTGGTTGAAGAAGTCACCAAGATTGTCACTGCGAAACACACCGTATAACATCGTGCCCAGAAACCCTAAAATGAATGACCAGGCAGCGATCCGAGCTCCAATGCCTGCCTTATAAACAAGATGAGAAAAATCAGGTTCGTCAACCTCATGTTTTTTGCTCTGAACCTGAGTATCTCCTTCCTCAGACGATTTGGCAGGTTCGGTTTCTTTGCTGGCTGCTTCAAGAAATGCCATGTCTCTTCGGCCAATCCAGGATGCAATCGATACTCCCACGAGAGTAGAAGCAATGGTGGCAAGCAAAGTCGGGAGCCAAATCGCTGCCGGTTTGGTGCTGTCTGCCGCAGCGCGGACGCCGATTACTCCCAGGGGAAACAGAGCGACGCTCGAAGTATTGATCGCAAGAAACAAACACATAGCGTTTGTGGCAGTGCCCGGAAGTGGGTTGAGCTTGTTGAGTTCAACCATTGCTTTTATCCCAAAAGGTGTAGCTGCGTTTCCCAAGCCAAGCATATTCGCCGAGATATTAAGGATCATCGAAGCCATTGCCGGATGGGTGGGCGGCACGTCAGGAAAAAGCTTCACCATGAGAGGTTTAAGGATTTTAGCAAGGCTATACATTAGCCCTCCGGCCTCAAGCACTCGAACCAACCCCAGCCAGAGCGCCATAATGCCTATTAAACCAATCGCCAGATTGACTGCGCTCTTGGCAGATTCAAAACTCGCATCAGTAATCTCTTTCATGCGACCGGTGTAGCCGGCAAACAGGATGGCTCCAGCAATGAAGCCTACAAAGACTATATTTATTGCACTGGGTCTTCCAGATTGTTGATGCGCTTCGGGCATATGCTAATTTCCCTAACTCTTGTTAATAAATTGTGTTATATTATTAGGCTAATTCTCATGGCCAGGAATATTAAAAATATGGATTGATTGGTCTTTCTGCCGACATCTCTTAGATTGCTCGCCGGATTTACGCTTGTCAGAAACAACTACTATTTTGTTGGAATATATCCAAGAAACTCCTTCTACATTACAGTAAATTGTTTTACCTTGCTCATTTTTGGGAAATTGATATATTTTTCCATCATCAACAAAATCCCATCCAGAATCTCGAAACTTACCCAGCCATAATTTTGAAGATGCTTGGGAAACAACAGCAACTCTATTATCCATGATGGAAAGAGCAGAATAATCTTCAAATTGGACTGCTTTTGGAATTTTTATAGTTTCTATCTTTTTCCAGTGATCTGCTGCCTTCTGGAGAACTTGAATTCTTCCTCCACCTGGCTTGCGACCCTTTTTCCCCCCTTTACATCTATTTCCTTCGCACAATGCTAGCAGGTATTCATTTCCATCCTGATACACGTACTGCAATCCTTCAAATCCTTTATTTTCACTTTCAAATGTAAAATCTACCCAATTACTTTCTATGCAGCGATTGAATTCGCAGTCATATTCTTGAATTTTGGCTTTATAACCACCGTCTTCGTGAGGCAAGGCTTCTATAGAGACATAGAATATTTGCTGATAATGATTGGAGGTAATATCTTCAAAACCACCATAGTCATTTACTCTGTTACAAGATAGCAATTTATTGTCATCACTTCTAGATATATCGCTGGCTATTTTAGCTATTTTGCTTAAATTGTCAAAAATGACATAAAAATAGCTATCTTGGAATAAAACACCACTTGCTTCAAGTCTATCAGACTCATCCCATTCGGTTAATAAATTATAAATTTTTTCCTCTTTAACCAATTCTAAAGTGTATTTTTGTTTTTTTTTTGACCCCATGGTTTTAACTTTTATATCAGTAGTTAAGAAAAATCCGTCTTCTTCTCGCGATGAAACTTTCGCTCTGAGTATCCCAATATATCTCTCAGTCTACAATTTTAGGAACTGACTCGACACGAAAAGCCGCGAGTACGCGTAATTCAATGAACTCTGTTCCCTGTTGCACCCAGCCTCCAACGTCGACGCTGGGCGCACCGTTCCCTGTTCCCTCTTCAAAGATCTTGATTTAGCATAATAAGTACTGAAGATCCGAAAATAATCTCATTTCCGACAGATTTGAGCGGCGATTCCTCGATACATAGCCGCGATCTCAGTCACCAAGTTATCCGGAAGAGGTGGGATGGGAGGTTCAGGTTTACACTCTTTGCGTGCCGCGTAGAGTTCATCTTTGAAGCCGATTTGGCGGTAGTGCTGTCTCACAGCTTCCTTGCTAAGTTCAATGCATTCTCCTTTGTTGACATATCTTTGCTTATCCCAAAATCTATCTTCGTCTGCTGTTCCGAAGACATCGATAACCATTAGACGCCCTTCTCGATCATAGCCAAATTCCTTCTTCCCATCGACGTGGAGAAGATTAGTCCCACAGAGGCGGTTGTCAATTTCTGCGTCAATCCCAAGGCAAATCTCCTCTATCTGACGAAGACGAGCTTTGTCAATCCGAGCCATTGCCATTGCTTCTTTGACGGGGAGGAATCTGTCGTAAGCTTCAAGCTTTGTCGCACACTCAAAGTAGGGAGTTGACAATTTAGTGCCATATGGAATATCAGCCCCATCACCTAGATCAAGCTTGCTCAGAGCAATTTCGCCTCTCTTGACTCGGTCATACAACATCCCAGCAACGTAATGGCGCACAATGAATTCCAACGGGATGAGGTGATTTGTTTGACCATCTATAATGCGGTCATAATCCCGGATAATGCGGACGGACTTTACCACTATGGTTCGAGGTCCAGAACGCTCGACAAAGTGATGGTCGATTCCGAGGTCATCGAGCATCTTGAACCAAAAGGATGCGGTATCACAGAGCGACTCACCTTTCCCTGGTATCTCATTCGGAATCGGCACATCAAATACGGATATCCTGTCGCTAAACTCAAACTCACAGTGAGAGTCGTCAAGGCGATAAACGTCTTTGACTGAACCTTGATGAATTAACTGACCCATTAACCTATACTCGCAATGAACTTCGGACTGCCATTGAAAATTATACAAACGCCGGATTCAACAATATTCCAACGATACATTGACAAAATCTCCACGAATCCACCCAATAGCTCCAGACTCTACAAATTTTACCTTAACCTCAATTCCACAAAACGACTGTAGCTGACCAGATTGGGGAAAGCTCCGCGCCAATGAGGAAGTACGCGGCAATTGGGGCTGCTGTTGCCAATGGTGCTCGAACAACTGGCAAAAGTCGTCTACCTCACTTTAGATACGGGTGAGGTCCAAGCGCGATACAATCTGAGTCATGGCTGGCTGAGACTTGAATTCTTCAAACCTAGTCTCAGCCTTTTTTTTAGCCTTGTTCAGTCCGTCGAACTCACGTTCAAGCAATATTCCCAAGAGGGGGACTTCCGCTTTTTCATCGAGTCTCGTTAGTTTTTAGCCTCTAACTACTCTTTGACCCGGCTCCATTCTTGAATGGTCAAAATCTCGCGCTCGATTTGGTAAAAGATAACAGCCCAATCGGACCAAATTTCGCTGATGAGCTGAAGTTCTTCTTCTGTGAGAGTCTTAGCGGCTTGCTCGGCTTTCTGGGGTTTTACCCCAGCTTTAACCAGTTGTTCTCGGTAGGCCCACTCCAACTTATTAGACTTCATGGTTGGTTAAATAACTGTGATTTCCTAATTAAATGGGCTTTAATCTTAATAAAAAGATACCTTCGCAGTTTTCTCTTTACTAAATCTTTAAAAACCTCCGATGAATTAGACGCCATCTTTACAGAATATTTAAATAACAGCTTCGCGCTTATTCACCCATAAATATAACTTACCCATTTCCACAGAACTTCATATCACTGGAGTTTAGACAAAATCGCTACCCCAAGACTGCGGGCTCGCGGAGCGAGTGCCTACGGCAGCGCCACCCCAAGACTGCGATCGCCTGTTATCCCATTCTCAATAAAACTGCTCTGTTGCGGTGAGCAGTTACAAAAACTTTTCAAACACCCTCTAAGAGAAAAACCAATTTTCTGAGGAAAATTTAAGTTAGCTTGCCTGGTCAATTTCAATAAGCCTTGTTTATTGAGATTGAGGTGAAAAGAAGTTCAAGTTTGGTTGAAGTCGGCTGTCAAATGTGGGTATTTAACCGTTGATCTGGAGAGAAACCTTTATCGAACCTACAACTAAATCTTGGTCAGCTTGGTCAAAATGATTAACTCACCGGATAGCTGGTTGCTATAATTTCTCACCCCGTCCCCCCGTCCTGACAACTATCCCTTACCCATAAGTCTTGAAACCCTTGTGGAGAGGGGGAGAGGGGGAGAGGGGGAGAGGGAGAGACTCGGTCGATGGGGAGATGGGGAGAGAGTGATGTAGAGTAAATTTACCCAAAGAT